>CAVIRY010000030.1:7577-7990 GCA_963645255.1 bacterium | reverse complement strand
GTACATACGCAAATATCTGTATTTGCTGGTAGTAATTTTAATGATTCATTACGAGCTGTATCAAAACGCCAAGGTATTATTTCCTTTATTTTGACGTGAACATTGTTTTCTTTTAAAAGTTTAACTGTATTATCAGTTGAGCCAGTATCTAAAACGTATATTTCATCAGCTTCTTTCATGGATTCGGTCCAACGTTTGACAAATTTTTCTTCATTTTTAGAAATGGCATAAACACATATTTTCATATATTTCCTCTCTTATAGACTGTTTTTGTCATAAAAATATTTATTTTTTCTTTATTTATGGTATTATTATATTAGATGATAGGAGGAGTTCATTTATGAAATGTGTTAAGTTAAAAGATGTTAGAAAATTTGAGGTTTCAGAAATTGATGAACCGGTTAGTGTTGATG
>CAVIRY010000030.1:0-7567 GCA_963645255.1 bacterium | reverse complement strand
GGCTCTGATATTCATTACTGGGATATGGGCGAGCCTGCTGGATTAGTCATGGGTCATGAGTATGCTGGTGTTGTTTATAATTCTGGTAGTAGAGAAGATTTAAAAGTAGGTGATAGAGTAACTGCTTTACCTATTTCTCCATGTGGACATTGTAGTGCATGTTTAACAGGTAATCCACAATATTGTCCTGAAACTTGGACTAAAGCTACTGGTCTTTCTTTAACTAATCCTGGAGCTTTAGCGCCTAAAATGGCTATTAGACCTGATATGGTTTTAAAAGTACCTGATAATGTTAGTGATGAGGAAGTCGCTATGGTTGAACCTAGTGCTGTTGGATTACATGCTGTACATTTAGCTGATATAAAAATTGGTGAAAAAGTATTAGTTATTGGTGGAGGTATCATTGGACTTGTTTCAGCAATGTTTGCTAAGATGGAAGGAGCTAGTTATGTAGCTTTATCTGAGACAAATGATTCACGTGGTAAGAAGAGCGTTAAACTTGGTGTTTGTGATGAATGGTTTGACGCTAAAGATACTAAAATGTTAGAAAAGACTACACAAATTACTAATGGTGGATTTGATGTTGTTATTGAATGCTGTGGAAATTCACCTGCTGTTAGTTCGGCTTTAATGGCTGTTAGACCAGGTGGTAGAGTTATTTTAGTTGGTGTTTCTTTAGGAACAGTTACTATACCTACAATTGTTTCAGTTATGAGAGAATTAACTATTAAAGGTTCAATTGCTTATACAAAAGAGGAGTTTCAAACTTGTATTGACTTAATGGCAAGTAAGAAAATAGATGTATTAAAATTTGTTGATGATGTAGTTTCATTAGATGAAGTTCAAAAAGCATATGAAAGATTAACATCTGGTAAAGATGACGCTGTTAAAATACTAGTTGATCCTAATAAATAGAATGATGGTGATTAATTATGAAATTTGATGAAATGGTTTCAAAGAGTAAAAGCACTAAGAAATCTTTTAATACTAAAATGTTATTTTTAGCGATAATTGGAATAGTTGGTATTATTATTGTGATATTTGTATTTAAAGCTATTAATTCGAGTAAAACAACTATTGAAATAACTAGTTTGGATAAAAATAGTCGATTGGTTCAGAGTTTATATACTACAGTTCATGATTTTAAATCTACTTCTCCTTATTGGATGTATGATGGTGAAAGTAGTAGTATAATAGCTAATATGTCTGAGAGTAATAAAATGGTACTTGCTTATTTAAACCTTAAGGGTGTTGATTTTTTAGAAGCAGAGGACTGTAGTAGTTTACCTAGTGAGAATGCTTATGGAAAATTAGTGTGTAGTGATAAAACTATTATTAAAAGAGAAGATGTTGAAAGATCGTACCAAGAAGTATTTGGTGATGGATTTTTAATGAGTACAGATGCTAATATTAAAGTAAATCCTAATAATGATACATATGTATATAATGAAGATATTGATTCTTATGTTTTATATACTCAAGGTTCTAAGGATGAATTATTCTCTAAAGATTTTGTATATAATTATGATATATATAAAGCTGAAAGAGAAGGAGACGTTGTTAGGGTATATGAATCATTAGATGTAGAAGATAAAACTGGTATGATAGTTGAAAGTGCTAAATATCTTTATACATTTAAGATGTCTGATGATAACTTATATAGTTTTTATAGTATTGAAAGTGTAAAATAAGTAGATTTTCTACTTATTTTTAGGTTATAGTTATTTTCAAACTATGAATATTATCATAATTTATTATAGGTGATTTTTTATGAACGTTTCTATTGATATTACTGATGGAATTGGCACTATAACTTTAGCTGATGGTAATTATGTAGTTTCTACAAATACACTTGGCTATAATAATTCTTCTATTAGTCCTAAAAGTATTTTAGTAACTGATAAAGATGATACAAAAGAATTTGTAATTTCTGCCTCTGGTACTTTAACTTTGCATTTAGTTGAGACTGATACTGATATTCCGATATTTGGTGCTAAATTTTATAGATGTAGTTCTTATGGTGTTATATATGGTAATGTTATAACGACAGATGATTTTGGTAATGCTACATTTAATAATGTTCCTTTTTCGGAGTTGGATTCAGTTTATATTTATTTTAGACAAATAGAAAGTGATGGTAAACATAATTTTGATGATAATATTAAAAGAATACTTGTTGATAAAAAGACTAAGATTGTTGATATTTATAATACTTTGATTAGTTAAAAAATATTGATTTTCGATTAAAGTTTTTTTAAAAAATCTGGTAAAATTTATAGTTCGTTTGAATTTAGTGATATTTAATATGGGATTTAACTATAAAAGTATAGTGCTTATCTAAATATAATTATATAAGATTTAGAAATTTAGAAGAGATGAATAAATATATCCTTTAGTATTTAGTAGTAGTTCTGATAAATTTTTAGATAATTAGTAAAAGTTGGATAGGATAAAATATAGTTTTTTTGGCCTGTTTTTTTGGGCTTATTTTATACTTTTTTTCTTGATATCTATGTTGCTTTAGGTTATACTTATATGGTAAAATATAATAGAGGAGGATATGAAAAATGGAAAAAGAAAGAGGATTTAGAGTAATTGCTGTTATTGCTTTAATGGTTGCTGTTGTTGGTTTAACAATTGGTTATGCTGCATATTCAACTACATTAAAAATTAATGGTACAGCTAATGTTGATCCAGCTGTTTGGGATGTAAAGTTTGCTTATACTAATACAACTGATACAGCTTTAACAGCTACTAAAACTGGATTTGCTGCAGTTAATGCAGAAGCTACTTTAACAGATACACAAGTTTCAGGATTTGATGTTACATTAAAAGCTCCTGGAGATTCTGTTACTTATAACTTTTTAGTAGCCAATAAAGGTACTCTTGATGCTGAACTATCTACATTTACTATGGGTAGTTTAAGTTGTGCTCCAGCTACTGGAAGCCAAGCTACTCAAGAAGAAGCAACAGCTGTATGTAGTGAACTTACTTATTCATTAACAGGAGTAACAGCTAATAGTGTATTAGAAGATGGTACATCAACACCAGTTACTTTAACACTTGCTTGGAAAGCAACAGGTACTGCTACTGCTTCAGATGATATAGCAATTACTGTTGGCGAGACAACATTAATCTATACACAAGCTGATAATCAATAATATTATTAGGGAGTTGAAAGCTATGAAAAAGAGTCATTTAAGAATAGTTCTTACATTGTTATTTACTATGATTATTTTACTTGTAAATAGCTTTCTTATTCCTATATTAAATAAGTATACATTATTTATACTTATAACATTAATATTAATCTTACTATCATTTTTAGTAGGATTTACGATAGATAAAAATAGATATAATAAAGATATAATATTAACAATACTAATGTGTATTTTATTTTACTATGTATTAATATATGTACTTGGTTTCTTTACAGGATTTAGTAGAAACGTATTTAATTTAAAACTATATAGTATAATTGATAATATTTTACCTGCTATACTATTAATAATTTCTACGGAACTATTAAGAAATACAATTAATTCTAAAATAAAAGATAAGGTATGGATATTAGTATATTCAGTTTTTGTGTTTGCATTAATTGATACAACATTCATTATATATTCAATGGACTATACTAAAATATCTTCATTATTAATACTGTTAGGATTATATGTATTACCTAGTCTAAGTAAAAACTTTTTACTTACATATTTATCATATAAAGTGGGTTATAAATCGACAATAATATATAGATTATTAATGGAAGTACCATTATATATTTTGCCTATAATACCTAACTTTGGTGATTATATTAACTCAGTTGTATATATAATTGTACCAGTATTTATATTTACTGTTATTAGAAGAATGTTTGATAAAAATAATACTTCAGAAATAAAATTATCTAGACCTAAACATACAGGTTTAATTATTAAAGTTACTAGTATTTTATTAATTGGACTTTTAGTATGTTTAAATACAGGTTTCTTTAAATATCAATTTATTGTTATTGCAACTGGATCTATGAGGCCTAATATAAATAAAGGTGATGTTGTTTTACTAAAGAAACTTAGTGAGAGTGAAATTAGAAATCTAAAAGAAGGAGAAATTTTAGTATTCAAACAAGATGGAAAATTAGTAGTGCATAGAATTTCTAGAATATATAAATCTGGAGAAGAAATATTTTTTAAAACTAAGGGTGATCATAATAATGCTGAAGATAACTATTTAACAGAAGTTAATCAAGTACTTGGCACTGTAAATCATAAAATTAGATATTTAGGTTATCCTACAGTTATGTTATATGAAAAAATGAATGGATAAATGGAGGTGTGTTATGATGAATTTCAAAGAAAAATTTAAATCTTTAATTACAAAGATACAAGATATTTTAGATAATAAATTTGGTAGTAATACATTTAAATTAATCTTTGGAGTTGGATTAGTAGCAGTTCTTTCATGTTTTGCTTTAATATTATTAATAAAGTCCTTCTATATTAAATCTTTTGATTACTTAAATTATACTGAAACTAGTAAGACAGATTATACAGTTAATTTAAAGAAAAATGATTATTATGAAGTAGAATCATTACCTTCTGGTATGAATTATATTGCTTCATTAATAAAAAATATAGATGTAAATTTTGATTATACATTTAATACTAATAAAGATGTAAGATATAGCTTTGTATATTACATAGAAGCAATTACTAGAGTATATGGAGATAAAGATAAGACTACGATATTATATGAGAAAAAAGAAGATCTTACACAGAAAAAAGTAGTTAATAAAAAAGATATTCAAAATACATCATTTAAAAAGAAAATAACAATAGATTATGCTAAATATAATAACTTTGTAAATTCATTTAAAACATCATATGGATTAACATCAGATAGTGATGTAACAATAGTATTACATGTTATAGGTACAGCTAGTAATTCAGATTTTGATAATAGTATTAATATTAATGGACAAGCTAAAGTAGTTATACCTTTGACAGAACAAACAATATCAGTAATAATAGATAGTAATAATATAAATGATCATGGTGAATTAACTAAAAAGGCTAATTTTAATATAATGAATATTTTATATGTAAGTTTTGCGATTATGATTATATTAGTAGATGTACTTATTATTTATAAATTAGTATTAATAATAGATAGATATTTAAAAAGTATATCTAAATATGAAAAGAAGTTACGTAGAATATTAAGAGAATATGATAGTATTATTGCTAATGTCGAAAATAATATAGATACTACTAAATATCAGTTTGTAAAAGTATCTTCATTTGAAGAATTATTAGATGTACATGATAATGTAGGAAGTCCTATATTATTTAGGGAAGTTGTTTCTGGTAAATGTAGTCATTTTATAATTATTAATGATAATATTTTATATAGATATGTTTTAAATAGTACTGATAAAGATATTTAATATTTATATATTTGGGAGGTTTTAGTATGAGAAAAAATAAAAGATCAAAAAAAGATAATACTAAACTTGGGTCTTTTGTTTTTCTTGTTACCTCTTTTTTTGTTTTGTTTTTAACTTTAGGTTTTTCAGCAACATCTTCTTCTTTAGCAATAAATGGTGCTGGTATAATTAGATCAATGACTGATGTACGTATTACTAATGCTGTTGTTTCTAATACATCTAATTTAGGTAGAGTTAATAGTAATTCTGATTATTCGGTTAATACATTTACTTCTGATATACAGTTAAGAGCAATTTATTCTACTGTTTCTTTTGATATTACTGTTACTAATTTATCTTCTAGTAATGTATTAATTACTAATGTTGAAAATAAAAGTTTTTCTAATGATCGTATTTCTTATAGTTTTACTAATATGGAAATTAATAAGACTATAATACCTGCTGCTTCTGAGTATACTTTTACTGTTAAGTTTGCTTTTTCTAATGATACTATTTCTAAATTATTATCTTCATCATTTGAAGTTTTACAAGAGTTTTTTAATGGAGCTAGTTCTAATTTAGTTTCTACTTTGGAGTTTACTTTTTATAAGTTGCCACAGTATGTATATGAAGTTAATGCTGTACCAAGTGATGCTTTAGTTGTTATTAAAAAGGGTGATGAGGTATTGGAAACTGGTACTGGAACTCTTAGTAGATTAATTGATGAGCGTACTGAAATTACTTGGTCTGTAAGTAAGGATGGATATTATACACAAACTGGTACAGAGACTGTTATGAGTGCGGTTACTAAGAATATTGAGCTTGTTGAGAAAAATGATTATAATTTTACAGTTGTACCGACTCCGGCTGATTCTGTTGTTACTATAAAGTCAGGTGACGATGTTTTGGTGACTGGTTCTGGAACACAGACTTGTAGTGTTAAGGATTTAACTACTGTTAGTTATTCTGTTGAACGGTTTGAATATTATAGTAAAACTGGTACTTATGATGTTTCTGGATCTGATTATTCTGTTAGTGTTAGTTTGGATGAGATGCCTTGGGCTACTGGTACTTTTGTAAATACTAATAGGAAAGAAGAGACTACTAAAGAAGATACTATTTACCATCCTGGATATTATTTAATTGAGATGTGGGGTGGTAAAGGTGGAGAATATATGCGTGCTTCTGATAAGGGAGCAGGATATAGAGGAGAAGCTGGGTATATTTATGCTGTGGTACAGTTAAATTATAATCAAAAGATCTATTATACTTTAGGTGGTAATTCTCGTGATGGTGAGTCTACTGGTACATCAAGAGGTGGCACTAATGGCGGTGGCTATGGTGGTGCTACTTATGCCGGTGGTGGCGGTGGTTATTCTGCTTTTGCTATTGATACTACTTCTATTAGTGAATCTACAATTAATTCTGGTAATGTTTTAATGATTGTTGCTGGAGGAGGAGGAGGAGGAGGCTCTTCACTTTTATCTGGTAAGCCAGGTGATGGAGGAGATGCCGGTAATATGAATAGTGCTAGTACTGTTATTTCTATTGGAACGGTATTTCATGGAGAAGATGGTACATTAAATAATGCTAAGACTGGAAAGAATGGTCTTGGTGGTACATATGTTGCAAGATCAAACTCTAGTGCAGGAGAGGCTGGTACTTTATTATCAGGAGGAGAAGGTTCTGGTAATGGAGGAGGCGGTGGCGGTGGCTACTACGGTGGTGGTGGCGGTGGAGGTGCTGGTACACTTTCATCAAACCAAGCTGGTGGTGGCGGTGGTGGTTCATCGCTAATTTCTAATAAATGTATATTTACAGGACTTTCTTCAACTACAACTTCAAAATTAGTTGGTACTAATCCTAGTAGTTCAGGAGGCGCTATTGTTATTACTTATTTAGGTAGTTCTTATTAAGGAAAAGAGTTTCTCTTTTCTTTTTTTAACAAAAATATTATTTTTTCATAAATTATATTGAGGTATAATTACGAAAAAATTTAAAATTAGATGTTTTTATAGTAATGGTATTTCTATTACTAAGTTTAATGTAAAAATATTTGATAGTAATAATTGCTTTATAACTAGTTTGGATAGTTGTGATGGATGTATTTTATTTAGTCCTACATGTTATGGTGTATATAAT
>CAVIRY010000029.1:5622-6718 GCA_963645255.1 bacterium | reverse complement strand
AAATAGCATTTTCGAATTCCAAAAAATCACAATCTGAAAAAATCGCCAATTGAAAATATATCATTCTATAATTGACATCATTAAGCAAAAGTAGTTTTTCATAAAATTTCCAATCTAGCTTTTCATGCGTTAATGTAAAAATTGGAAAACAAATATAAAATTTTTCCATAGCTTTAATACCAGGTATTGAAAACATCTCTGTAAAACCAAAATAATATTTTAAAGTATTTGATATTAAATTATAACTTTTACACTCATTTTTTCGGCACTGATAAACATATTTACCAATATGCCAAAATAAAATAAGTCGATTTTTCTTATAATAATATTTCAATAATAATCATCTCCTATTTATATTATTATAAAAAAAAGAGAAAGTCCTATTTTGCTTCCTCTTGAGCTCTTGTTTCACGAACAACAGTAATTTTAATTGTACCAGGATATTTCATATTTGCCTCGATTTGTTCTTTAACTTCTCTAGCAATTTTATGAGCACCTAAATCATCAACTTCTTCAGGTTTAACAACAACGCGCAATTCCCTACCAGCTTGTACAGCAAATGTTTTTTCAACACCAGGAATATTGTTACCAACTTCTTCAAGTTGAGATAACCGTTTAATATAATTTTCCAAAGAGTCATTTCTGGCTCCAGGTCGTGATGCAGATAAAGCATCAGCTATCGCAACGATAATTGAAATAACACTAGTAGCTTCTGTATCACCATGATGAGAAGCAATAGCGTTAATAACAACAGGATCTTCATTATACTTTTTAGCTAAGTCAATTCCAATCTCAACATGACTTCCTTCAATTTCATGATCGATTGCTTTACCAATATCGTGTAATAATCCAGCTCTTTTAGCTAATGTAACATTCTCGCCTAATTCAGCTGCTAAAAGTCCAGATAAATGTGCAAC
The DNA here is from genome assembly GCA_963645255.1 of bacterium. Classification (GTDB taxonomy): domain Bacteria; phylum Bacillota_I; class Bacilli_A; order RF39; family UBA660; genus CAG-877. Next base: position 5,801 of record CAVIRY010000029.1, on the reverse strand, counting down.
TTCTATAGAATGTTGTAAAGCATTTTGACCATAGCTGGTTCTAAAATGTAATTTACCAATTATTTCAATTAATGCTGGATCAAATTTTGTAAGTCCTAATTCAAATGTTGCCTCTTGACCATATTCAATAATTTTTTGTCTCATATCTTTACAAACTTTATCGTATAACTCTTCAATTC
>CAVIRY010000029.1:0-5612 GCA_963645255.1 bacterium | reverse complement strand
TAAAGTAACACGCGCTATTTCTCTACGCAATGGATCAAAACTAGAAATAACAACAGCTTCAGGAGTATCATCAATAATTAAATCAACACCAGTTATTGCCTCAATAGTTCGAATATTTCTACCTTCTCGTCCTATTATTCTACCTTTCATTTCATCTGTAGGTAAATCAATTACAGTAACAGTTTGATCATTAGCTATATCAGCTGCATACTTTTGCATAGAGGTAACAATAAGATCTTTTGCAGTTTTATCAGCATTTAATTTAGCCTCATTCTCAGCTTCTTTTATGTACTCCACAATTTCTTTACTCATACTATCTTTTACTTGACTCATAACTAAGTCTTTAGCTTTTTCCTTACTAAAACCGGAAATTTTTTCTAACAATTCTAATTGTTCTTTCTTTATTTCCTCCACTTTACTCTTCTCATTTTGGATTTCAGTTTGCTTTTCAGAAAGTTTTTCATCACGTTCATCTAAACCAGCTTCACGCTTTTGTAATAATTCATCTCTTTTATCTATACTAGCTTCACGTTGAAGTAAACGTTTTTCAGAATCTTTTAATTCCTCTTTCTTTTCACGAATTTCCTTATCCAAATCCATTTTTAATTTATGAGCTTCTTCTTTTTGTTCAATAGCTGCATCTCTTTTAATCTTTTCTACATCTTTTTTTGCCTGACTAATAAGAGCCTCAGCTTTCTTAGTTGCCTTATTTACTTTTAAACTATTTATAACAAACGCTACAATAAATCCAATTAGCAATCCAAGTGCTACAAGTAAAATGGAGAATAATGTATTATCATTCATAACATTCCTCCATCTAGACCATATACATAATAATCTATCTCTATTGTAGAGTCATTTTAAAAGCTTGTCAAGAAAAACCAAGAAACATCAAGCAAAATAAAAAGCTCACTAAAATAATAGTGAACTTTTAAAGAATAAATTATTTAAAATAATCACAAATAACAGCGTAATCACAATAAGGAACTTTTCCTTCAGCTAAAGCCATATAATCATCTCGACCCTTACCAATAACTAATACTACGTCCCTTTTTTCAGCCATATCAAAAGCCTTATGAATTGCTTTAACACGGTCAACTTCACGAACATAATTAGTTTTAGTAGAATCTCCTATCATATCATCAATAATAGAATTAACATCCTCATATCTAGGATCATCCATTGTAAATATAACAATATCAGATTTATTCAATACCAAATCACCAATTTTAGAACGTTTTTCTTTTTCTCTACCACCAGCAGCACCAGTAACAGTAATAATTCTTTTATATTTATTTTTAACTGAATTTAGTAAATTATCAATTGAATTATAAGTATGTGCATAATCCAAAATAATATCATAGTCTTGGCCAAATCTAAGTACTTCACCACGTCCAGCTACAAAATCAATATTTGCCAGTGTCTTTATCAAATCATCAACTGGTATCTTCATAAATAGACCAATGATAAATCCTAAACAAATATTATATGCATTATATTTACCAAAGAAAGAACTGCTAATGCTATAAATATTATCATTATTTTTAACTTTAAAATTCATACCATTTCTATCTTCTTCATAATCAAAAATAATATAATCGTTGCCATCATTAAAACCAAACGTAATCAAATTATTAGACTGTAAAGATTTACAATTATTATCATCACCATTGACAATAGCAACACCATTTTCTTTTAAATAGTTGACTATAGACAATTTACACTTTCTATAATTTTCAATTGTTTTATGTACGTTCAAATGATCCTCAGTAATATTTGTAATCGCAACAACATCATATTTTAATCCCTTTACTCGGCCATGCAAAAGAGCTTCACTTGACACTTCCATAGAGAGAGCTTTACAATTGTTCTTTTCAACTATTGACAATGCACTATACAACTCTGATATACAAGGAGTAGTATTATTAGTATGATAAACATCCCTTTCAATAGAAAGACCATTAGTACCCAAACAAGCACATTTCATATAATTATTTAAAACTTTTTGTACAACAGTAGCACTAGTTGTTTTTCCATCAGTACCTGTAATACCAATTAAAGAAAGATTATCTAATTTAACACCATAAAACCTTTTGCACAAATTTAAATAAGTATTATTAATATCATCAACAATAACAACTGGCAAATCTGTATCATATTTTCTATCAGTTACTAAAGCAACAGCACCATTTTCAATAGCGGCAGCAATATAGTCATAATGGTCAACATTAAATCCCTTAGTCGCAACAAATAAGTAACCTGGCTTAATATCACGAGAATCCTCATTTATACCTATAATTTCCACATCAAAATCACAGTCAATTATATCCTTAAGTTTTTTCATAAATCCTCCCAAAAAGCTATATATAATATATATCGATTTTAAACACTAAATATATCTACTTTTTAGAAGAATTATCATCATTCTTTTTTAAAGATATATCATAGTACTCACGTACTTTTTGTTCTATTTCATCACGTAATTCAACATTTTCCTTTAATAAAAGCTTAACATTTTCTTTACCTTGTCCTAGTTTTTCACCATTGTAAGCATACCAAGCACCAGTTTTATCAACAATTGAAGCTTCTACTGCTAAATCGATAATTTCCCCTTCTCTGGAAACACCCTCTCCATACATAATATCAACAACAGCAGTTTTAAATGGTGGAGCAACTTTATTTTTAACAACTTTAACTGTCGTTCTATTACCAACAATACCATCACCCATTTTTAATTGCTCATTACGACGTATATCAAGTCTAACAGAAGAATAGAACTTTAATGCTCTTCCACCAGGTGTAGTTTCAGGATTTCCAAACATAACACCAACTTTTTCACGTAACTGATTTATAAAAATACAAGTTGTATTTGTTTTATTAATAGTTCCAGATAATTTTCTTAAAGCTTGAGACATAAGTCTTGCTTGAAGTCCAACATGCGAGTCTCCCATTTCACCATCAATTTCAGCCTGTGGTACTAATGCTGCAACTGAATCAATTACGATAATACTTACAGCTTCACTTCTAACTAAAGCATCACATATTTCTAGAGCTTGTTCACCAGTATCAGGTTGAGATAATAATAACTCATCTATATCTACGCCCAAGCGTTCAGCATAAACTGGATCAAGTGCATGTTCAGCATCGATAAATGCTGCTCTACCACCTAATTTTTGATGTTCAGCAATTGCCTGTAAAGCAAAAGTAGTTTTACCGGATGATTCAGGACCATAGATTTCAATTATTCTACCCCTTGGATATCCACCTACGCCTAAAGCTATATCTAAGGATAGGCATCCAGAAGAACATACATCAACTTTCATATGTTCTTTATCACCAAGTTTCATAATAGACCCTTTTCCAAATTGCTTTTCAATATCATTTAATACCTGTTCTAAAGCTTTATCTTTAGAAACTTCTTTATTAACTGCTTTCATAATTCCTCCTAGTTAAATAACTTACAACACTATTGTATAATAACAAAAAAGAAAATGCAAGTCTTTTACGAACAATTGTTTTGCATTTTTTGTTTTTTATTTTTAATAAAAAATAAAAAATCCTTATATGAAAAAGGATTTTTCAACGATTTTTACCTGTTAATCTAATTTTTTTTGTTCAGGAAAAATTATTTTTTTATTCATATTAAAATATTGAACAGCTGATATTATTGACATAACACAAGCAAAATATAAAAGTAATTCATTAACATTTATATTGATAAGTTCAAATGGCCAGTTATAAAAAAACGTTAAAGCAACACCAGTCATTAAAGCAGCAGTCTTAATTTTACCAGCACCAATAGCAGCCACTACTTTACCTTTTCCAGCCGCTTCCATCTTTATAGCATTAACAACTATATCTCTTAAAACAATTATTACAGGAATAATCTCATTAATAAAACCATGAGCAGCTAAAATAATTAAAACTGAATTTACTAAAACCTTATCGGCAATAGCATCTAACATTTTTCCAGTATCAGTAATCAAATTATATTTACGAGCTATCTTACCATCTAAAAAATCTGTAAAACTAGCAATTATAAATATTATGCCAGCTATAACATATTGAGATTCCACAGGTGAAGATATACCAGAAATATTAAACGTTGGAAATTGTACTCCCACAGCATAAAATGGGAAAACTAACAAAACAATAACAACAACAGATAAAATTAAACGTAAAACTGTAAGCTTATTAGGCAAATTCATAATTAACACTCCATTCTTCTTTTGACATTAATTCAGTAGTCCTCTCTGGTGCTTTATTAATCGAACTAATAATTAAATATAATATACCAAAAATAACAATTATAAAAACAATAATCATAATAAAAGGCCAAGGTCCAATTTTCTTCTTATACTCTTTTGTATATGGAGAAATTGCTTTTTTTTCCTCTTCTTCCATCTTCTTTTGAGCCATTTTTATATCTTCTATTGAAATTTTAGAAGTATGTTCAAATAAAAAGCTATTAAATTCATCAATAACTTTTTCTGGATTAAGACCTAAATATTTAGCATATTGTCTTACATCTTCTTTTAAAGCATACACATCCTTAAAAGCTTTAACATTACCAGATTCTATATTTTCGAGTTGTACTGTCGAAAGATCTAAATCTTCAGCTGCTTCGGCTATACTAACACCATTACTGATACGAGTTCGCTTCAAATAATCGCCTAACTCTTTCACATTAACACCTCACATAATAAACAATAATATAAATAAGCCATGTTCTGTTCTTAGTTACCTAAGCGACAAACATTTATCTACCAGTCAATTGACTAGTCTCTAATCAGATTCACTTTTCCTCATAGAACTCCCCTACCAATTAATTTGGGTTTCTCGCTCGTTGGGTTTACCGCGTTTCACTTTCTTTGTTTCCAAAAAAATTCGTCTCTGTGGCACTTTATGGTTTTGTATCATATCAAAGACTTAGATACAAATTCCGCCGTTAGCAAAGCTACCCTAGGTTATTTATTCCCTAGGAACGATCACTACAGTCATCGCAGACTGTGCGAGCATGGACTTTCCTCAAGAACTTCAAGAGTTCCAGCGTTTGTCTATATATTAATTGTTTTCCCTTTCTTCTTTTTCTCTCATATTAGCATAAACCAATTTTTCAAGTTGAGATAATCTACGAATAACATCAACATTACTAACTTCTGCACTTTCATTATTACGAACAACTTCCATACTCAACTTAGAATTACGAAGTTCCTGCTTTAAATTGACAATTTCTGCCATCAAATCAGTTTTTTCTTTTTCTAAGTTGTTTATTATATCATAAAATTGCTCATAATCACCAATAATTACATCTAAAAATTGATCTACCTCTTTTAATCTATAACCACGGGTATCAATTTTGAATTCCTTCTCCAAAATATCTTGTGGCTTAAGTGTAATTCTATTTTGATACATTAAATCACCAATCCCTTACAGTAATATTATGTCATTAATGCTTACTTTTGTCAATTGCTAACCTGCTTAAAGCACAAGTTAATTTTGTATTAATTTTTACATATTCAGTATTATCTATCATCCTACTAAGTAATCTAATAATTTCAAAGTTATTCATCAATATCACCAATAACATAATACTATAAAAAAAAAAAAAA
>CAVIRY010000028.1:0-11226 GCA_963645255.1 bacterium | reverse complement strand
CTGCCATTCAAATATAATCTAGGAAACTTTATTGAATCATTAGAAGAAGGAGCCAATATTTTAATAACAGCAGGAGCAGGATGTCGTTACAGATATTACGCTGAAGTAACAGAAACAATATTAAAAGATCTAGGATACGATTTCAAATTCTACAATATATTTTCAAATGGAAAAATAAAAATTACCAAAGTATATAAAAAATTTAAAGAACTAAATCCAAGTCTTCTATTCACCTATTTCATACATCAAATATTATATACCATTATATTCATTTGGAATATGGATAAAATCGATAAAATAATAAGACAACGAATAGGTTTTGAAATAGAAAAAGACTCATACACTAAAGAAAAGAAAAAAATGTTAAAAGACTTTTTGTCTACAAGTTCCATAATAAAAATGTATTACCAGTATTTTAAACATAAAAAATTAATTAAAAAAATTCCTTATGCTAAACCTAAAAACTGTCTAAAAATAGGTATCATCGGTGAACTATATACTGCAATGGAGCCATTCGCTACATATTTTCTTGAAAAAGAATTAGCAAAAATGCATATAGAAATTAAACGCTACACAAATTTAAGTTACTTACTATGGCAAAAAAAATTTATGAGAAAACACATGTTACGAACTACTAAAAAGTACTGTAAATACTCATTAGGAGCCGATGGACTAGATAATGTCTATCGTACCATTAAATTAATAAACAAATCATATGATGGAATTATTCATACAAAACCATTTGGTTGTAGTCCTGAAATAGGAGCTATACCAATAATTCAAAAAATATGTCAAGAAAGAAACATGCCAATTATTTTCTTTTCCTACGACGTTGAAACATCAGATGAAGGAATTAAAACTAGATTAGAAGCTTTTGAAGATCTAATAAAAATAAGGAGAATGAAAAAATGATTAAAAGTTATTTAGGAATAGACATTGGATCAATTTCTACCAAAGGAGTAATAATAGATGAAAATAACAATGTTCTAGCAGCATCATACCTTTGGACTAAAGGCAATCCAATAAATGCTGTAAAAGAAGTAATAAATGAACTACATAAAAAAATAAAAGGAAAAAACATAAAAATCGTATCAGTTGGTACAACAGGTTCAGCTAGAAAACTCATTGGTACAATTTTAAATGCTAGTATCATAAAAAACGAAATAACAGCCCATGCCATTGGTACTCTTTCAAAATATCCAGATATCAAAACTATTATTGAAATCGGTGGACAAGACTCTAAAATAATTTTAATAAGAGATGGCATCGTAGTAGACTACGCCATGAATACATTATGTGCAGCTGGTACAGGTGCCTTCCTAACAAGTCAAGCTAAACGACTAGATATACCTATTGAAGACTTTGGAAAAATTGCTTTAACAAGTAACAATCCCGCTTTAATTGCCGCTAGATGTACCGTATTTGCTGAAAGCGACTTAGTTCATAAAGCTCAACTTGGCTATGAAAAAAAAGATATCGTTGCTGGACTATGTAAAAGTATAGCCCTAAACTACTTAAATAACGTTGCAAAAGGAAAAAAAATCGAAGAACCAGTAATCTTTCAAGGAGGAGTATCAAAAAATATCGGTGTGAAAAGAGCCTTTGAAGAAATACTCCAAACAAAAGTAATAACCGACTCAGATGGACACTTACTAGGTGCTTTAGGAGTTGCCATACTATCCAAAAAAGAAAAAGAAATAGATTTCTCATTTGATATAGTTGAAAATATCTTTAAAACCGAAAGTCATAACTGTCCAGGTTGTCCAAACAACTGTGAAATAATAACCGTAAAAAGAAATGAGCATCTAATAGACTCCTGGGGGAACCGTTGTGAAAGAGGAAAAGTAAAAACAAATTAAAAAGATAAGAACAAAAATCTTATCTTTTACTTTCTATATATTCCTCATATGGAACACATCTATCAATAATAGAACCGTCATCTAATATTTCAATAACACGGTTAGTAACAGTACTATTAAGTTCATAATCACGAGAAGTAAATAACACCTCTCCTTGAAAATTAATTAATCCTTTATTTAAAGAGGTAATACTTTCCAAATCCAAATGATTAGTAGGCTCATCTAATATTAAGAAGTTAGGTCCTTCTAACATTAACTTAGATAACATACAACGCATCTTTTCACCACCTGATAAAACAGATACCTTTTTAAATACATCATCACCAGAAAATAACATTCTACCTAAAAATCCACGAAGAACTGTTTCATCCTTAATATCATAATATTGCCCTATCCATTCCATAATATTCTTATCCACATCAAAATACTCTGTATTATCTTGAGGTAAATATGCATAATTAATTGTCTTCCCAAATTCTATAGTACCAGAATCATACTTTTCTTTACCAGTTAAAATATTAAATAATGTTGTTTTAACTAAATCATTATTTGCAATAAAAGTAATTTTATCACCCTTAAGAACAGTAAAAGACACCTTATTTAAAAGTTTTTTACCATCAACTACTTTAGTAAGATTTTCTACTTTTAATATTTCTTTACCAGCAGGCTTTTCAATTTTAAAATCTATATAAGGGTATTTTCTAGAAGAAGGTATAATTTCATCAAGTTGAATCTTATCTAACATTTTCTTTCTAGAAGTTGCTTGTTTAGATTTTGATGCATTAGCTGAGAATCTCGCAATAAAAGCTTGTAACTCTTTAATCTTTTCTTCCTTTTTCTTATTAGATTCACGCATTTGCTTTTGTAACAATTCACTTGATTCATACCAAAAATCATAGTTACCAACATATAACTTAATCTTACCATAATCAATATCCGCAATATGTGTACAAACTTTATTTAAAAAATGTCTATCATGAGATACAAGAATAACTGTATTATTAAAGTTAATTAAAAATTCTTCTAACCAACGAATAGCGTCCAAATCCAAACTATTTGTAGGTTCATCTAAAAGTAAAATATCTGGATTACCAAATAAAGCTTGTGCAAGTAAAACTTTTACACGATCTTTAACAGGAATATCACTCATTAAAACATAATGATATTTTTCATCTATACCTAAATTATTTAAAAGTGTACAAGCATCAGACTCCGCATTCCACCCATCTAAATCCATAAATTCAGCCTCTAAATTAGCCAGTTTCATGCCATCTTCTTCACTAAACTCAGTTTGCTCATACATCTTATTCTTTTCTTCCATAATTTTATAAAGTTTATCATTACCCATAATTACAACATCAATAACTCTATCATTATCATATTGATAATGATCTTGTCTCAAAAACGAAAGTCTTTCATTCTTAGATATAATCACATCACCAGTTGTTGTTTCTATCTCACCAGATAATAATTTTAAAAATGTAGACTTTCCAGATCCATTCGCCCCAATTAAGCCATAACAATTACCCTCAGTAAATTTAATATTAACATCTTCAAATAAAATCCTTTTACCAAACTTTAAACTAACATTATTAACTTGTATCATTTTATCACTCCTATAAAATATTGCCTTCTTCATTATACTATCTTATAAACTAATAAGTCAAAAGAAAAAGAACAGATATCCATCCATTCCCTCTAACTATTTCTAATTTTTTCAACAAAACTATTAATTTTTGCAGGCCAAGAACTTCCTTCTGCATACTTAGGAGCTATTTTTTCAACTGTATCTAATCCTTGACTATAATAGTTTTTATACAAATTATTAACAAAGCCAGTAATCCCTTCTTCTAAAGTATTAAATTTTTTATAACTACCACCATTACAACTAGGAGAACCCTTTTGTCCGCCAACATTAAAACAGCTTCTAGCCAAGTTTGAACATCTACTTCCACAACCAGTTTCATGTAACATTATAGCAGTCGCAACATAAGGATCAATCCCTAATTCAATACATTTAGTTGCTATAAAATAACCCTGTCCAGCTAATATATCCGTACCTAAATTTCTATCTAATTTTGCTGCCAACTCTTCTATCGTTAAACCATCAAACACTTCAATTCTAGGTGGAACAATAACAGAAGCAGGAGCTGTTTCCATTTCAATAGCAGTAATAGAAGCATTATCCTCACGACAATCAGTATCATCACAAGCTAAAGAATTAGAAGTAGCTGTTATATTATTTGTATTTATTTCATTATATGAAAGATCATCATTAATCTTATAAGCATTTTCCTGTAATTTTATTCCAATTGAAACCATTAAAACAGATATTATTAGTAATACAACACTAATAATTTTTGTTTTTCTCATTAAAATTCACCTCGACATTGAATAATATCAATGTATAAATTTTACAATATTTTACATAAAAAGTCAAATTTGAACCCTAAACATGAATCTTAAAAGTCCTAGGAGCAAATTTATAAACAAATTTTAAAGAAACAATAATATAAACAATTGTAAGTATAATTCCTAATATAGAAAAATAAACAGAAGACATTACCAAACCAGATAAAAAATACGCTAAAACAAGAGTAATAAGAGAAACAAGAGTATAAGAAACACTTTTTATCTGTAAATTTTTATCATATGGCTGAAACAAATAATAAATAACCAAGTAATGTACTGAGAAAAACACACTAAGTACAATTATAAATAATGGTATCATAATAAAATTAATAGCTAAACTAACATCAGTAGTAATACCAAGTAAAACTATAGAACCTATCGCAATAACTATAGCTGGCAACAAATTAATCTTAATTAACAACACAAGTCTTTTCTTAAATAACCCAAGTATAACATTAGAATTCCTATAAAAATTATATTTAAGCATAGCGTGATCACAATTATAAAACATAGCTTGAGTTACAACGGAACCTCTATTAATAAGATACATAATCAGCACAAACCAACCGAGTCTATTAAATAAAAACTCCTCTATCTGACTACTAAGATTCCTATCATTACAAGCAAAAACAACTAAAATAACAATCACTAAAACAGAAATTATACTTAAATTTCTAGCACTTCTCATTAATATTTCTTTATGCCTTTCAAAAAATATTGTATTAAATAAATCATACCCTTCTTTATCCTTTAATTTACGACTATCAATATATTTATCTTTATCCTTTATCTGAACCATTTCACTTCTAGCATATGAATTGCCATAACTATTAATACTAGCATCATAAGTATTAATTTTCTTATAAATAAGTTTATAATCATTAACACTCATTAAATATATATAACAATATACACTAGCTATTAAAAATATAAATAAAGTACAATAAATTACCATACCTGGCACAAAAATATCAAAAAAAGGTAAACTTCCAATCACAAAAAACACACCTATAACAGCAAGTGTATGCCTATAATCAGCAGTAAACAAAATTCCATGCTTTTTATAATAATAAACACTAAATGCATCTCCTACAATTCTAGCTGTTGTACTAAATAAAACAAGAAACATCACATCAATAACAGAATAATTTAAAAAATTAGAAAATACTAAAAATCCTAAACAATTCAATATAAATGATAAAAATAAATTCCATAAAAGTGAAGCCTTCATATACTTTTTAGCATCCATATTAAATAATATTAATGAAAAATACTTTTTCTTATCTGTACTTAAAACATAATAATTAACAATCATACCTATAAAAGTAAAAATAAAATAAATAAAAATAAAGGTATCAGTAATATTATTCTTATTAATTAAACCAGAAATATAATATAAAACAAAGAAATAAAGTAATTTAAAGAATATAGCCTTACACATAGATATAAAAACACTAAACATTCTAATAAATTTCTTAAACTTATCATTTTTATAAGCATTACCATCTATAATTTTTTTTAATATAGGCAATTTTTTAAATATATAAATATAAGAATTAATAGAATATGTTAAATCAATCTTTAAAGCCGTTTTCAAAGTATTAATCATTTTTCTTATCCTTTAAACTATTAATAATTTTATCTTTATAATTTTTTCCATTTAAATTACTCTTCTTTATAAGTTCTAATTTACCATTATTCAATATAATAATTTCGTCACACAAATCCATTGCTATTTCTAAAATATGTGTTGAAAATATAATAATATGTTCATTTTTCAATGATTTAAATAACTTTTTCATCTCATCTTGAACAACAACATCTAATGAAGTCAACGGCTCATCTAACAAAATAACTTTAGGATGAGCAATAACATTTATAAGTATTTGCATCTTATTTTTCATACCATGAGAATAATCCTTTAACAACTTATCTTGGTCTTCTCTACTTATTTTAACTAACGAAAAATAATCATCTACTGTTTTATCCTTATCAACTTTATCTTTATTTATTTCCATAAAAAACTCCAAAAATTCTCTAGCCGTTAAAAACTCTGGAACTATAGGAGTAGATATAACATAGCCAATATCATTTGTAGAAAGACTCTCCTCACCATATTCATCTTCTAAATAAAAACTACCAGAATCAATATCAATATCAGAGTTTAATGAATTAAAAAATGTCGTTTTACCAGCACCATTACGACCAATAAGACCATAAATTTTACCAGATTCAAATGAAAAATTTATATCATCTAAAACTATCTTTTCACCATAACATTTCTTTAAATTATTAACTTCAAGTTTCATCAACTTCACCTCACAAAATATTATAGCAAGAAAAAAGAATAAATACTATTCATTTATTCTCTAATCTTTTAATCCTTTTTTAAAATTTTCCTGATATAAATATGAATCTCTACACATCTCTTCTATACCAAGTTCTGCTCTCCATCCTAACTCTTCATAAGCTTTAGTAGGATCTGCATAACATGCATCAATGTCTCCAGGACGTCTGTCAACAATTTTATAAGGAACTTTTACATTATTAACTTTTTCATAAGTTGTAACTAAATCTAAAACACTATAACCAGTACCAGTACCAAGATTATAATATTTAACGCCAGGTTCTTCCATAGCCTTTTCAATAGCTTTTAAATGACCTTTAGCTAAATCAACTACATGAATATAATCTCTAACACCCGTACCATCATGAGTATTATAATCATTGCCAAACACATTTAAACACTCTAATTCACCAGCAGCAACCTTAACAATATAAGGCATTAAGTTATTAGGAATACCTTTAGGATCCTCACCAAGTATACCAGAACTATGTGCTCCAATTGGATTAAAATAACGTAATATTATTACAGAAAATTTATCATCTGAAATACTAACATCTTTTAAAATTCCTTCATTATACAACTTAGTTGAACCATATGGATTAGTTGTAGATAAAGGAAAATCTTCTTTAATAGGTAAAGTTTTAGGCGAACCATAAACTGTTGCACTAGAAGAAAATACAAATGCATTAACTTTATGTCTCTTCATAACTTTACAAAGCTTAATAGTTGAAGTTAAATTGTTTTCATAATAATTTAATGGTAACTTAACAGATTCCCCAACTGCCTTATATGCTGCAAAATGAATAACCGCATCTATCTTATTTTCAGAAAAAATCTTTTCCAAAGCTTTCTCATCACAAACATCATCCTCATAAAACTTAAAAGTCTTACCAGTAATCTTCTCTATTCTATCTTTAACACTAATATCTGAATTATACAAATTATCAACAACAACAATATCATAACCAGCCTCAAGTAATTCAACACAAGTATGACTACCAATATAGCCTAAACCTCCAGTAACTAAAATATTCATTATAAAACACCTCCAAATAAATAATTATATTCTTCTAATACCAAAAGCATTTCCCTTCCTATACTTTCATCTATTGTACCATTTTCTAAACAATTATGCAAAAAGCGCTCCAAGTCATCAATATGTACATAAAAAAGTCCAAATTCAGACTGCCTTTCAAGTTCATCATAATCAGTTTCTTCTAAATTAGGATAATCATCACTTAATACTCTATAATAAAATATTCTATTACAAACATTTTTATCAGAGCCAAAGTATCTTTTTGCATAAGTAACTATTTCCATAAAAGGACCAGATACAGACTTTATACCAATACCAGTTTCTTCTTTTATCTCTCTTATTAAAGCCATTTCTTTATCTTCATCAAGTTCAACATGTCCGCCTGGAAATTGATAAGTATTATTATTAAATGCTATTAGCACTTCATCCCTACTATTAACAACAAGTCCTTTAACTCTAATAACTTCATAATCTAAATCTTCAATTTCTAGATTATCATCATTTATAAATTTTTTTTTCATATAACTCCCTTCTAGTAAACATATCTCTCCCAGTATTCAACAACTTCAGGAGTAACAGTATTAAAATAAGTTTCTATCATTTTTGATAAGTAATCAGACTTCTGCCATATCGGATAATTATGTGAGTCAAAACAACTATACCTAGTACTAGCTGTCATATATTCAAATGTAGAAGCCATATCCTCGCTCTGACTAACTTGTGCATAGTTATTTACAAAGTAAGAAGACGGTATATTAGTAATATTATAAGAATAATTTTTATTCTCACTACCATATGAAAAGTCAGTTGGATTAAAGCTATTCCAAGAAGTAAACTTACCCCCAGATCTTTCAATATAATATTCTATCGCATGTAAAGCTTCATGATGAAAACTATCACCAAAAGGAAAATCCATTGCTATAGAAATATTAATCCTCCTAAATGATGCATCAGTAACACCAGTAACATTATTAGCACTATAGTTTTTTATAAGATAGACATTTAATGTTATATTTTTATTTAAAAATTCTTGAAAAAAACCTGTCGGATACTCAGCTAGAGTTGCATTAAGTTGTGTTAAAGCTGAAGAAACAGATGAATCCGGCAAAACAGTAGTACTCATATTACCAACTGTATAGCCAGATGTTTCACTACCATAGAAAACTTTAACACCATAAGTATCTTCAATATTCTTTCTAAAAACCAAGTTCTGATCAACCAAAGGTTCAGGATTGGTATTTGTATTTGTGTTAGTATTTGTATTTGTATTTGTATTTGATGACGCATTACTAGATGTATTACCAGATGTAGTCGTATTATTAGGAACAATAGTAGTACTAGATGAATTAGGAGTAGTACTTGAGCTTGAATTTGCATTTGAACCAGAATTTGAATCAGAATTATTTGTCCCAGTAGTTGTATTATCAGTTGTACTAGAAGAATTATCACTATTATCAGTATCACTAGTAATAGCCGGTGGCTTACCATCATTAGTGGTAATTATAATATTATCATTTTCTTGTGTAGTAACACCAGTTACTGGATCAATACTAAGCTTAGTCTCTTGAAAACTCAAGTAAACACCAGAACCAATTAAAATAACTGAACAAAAAATCATAACTTTAGCCAAGATAATAAGTGATTTATTACTCATATAGCTCAATCCTCCATATAATTGATTATAGCAAACACCATCAAAAAAAGCCAGCAAAAGCCGACTATTTACAATAACATAAGTAAACTCTAATTACTATTTTTATTTAATTCACTAATCTTTGCATACAAAGCTTGAGCTTCTTGCATCTTACCTTCTTTATATAAAAGACTAGCCTGTGCCATAAGAGACTCTATTTGATTTTGTACACTATTATTAGAAGCACTCATATCATCAGAAATACCAAAATCTAAAGCTGATTTTTGTAAATCCTTAGAAGTTCTAAGTTTAGCCATTTGTTTTTGACTAACTAAAATAGCTTTAACTCGATCTGCATTCATCTTCAAAATTTTCATCGTAACATTATTAGTAACAGCAGAATTGTTTACTAATCCAGGCTTAACATCATTAGAAAAATTTTCTTCTACTCCTTTATTAACATTCTTAAATATATCTGTAAAAGTATTCTTATTTTCTAAAGGCACATCAGTAGTCTTATCTAAATTATTATCCTGTGTGGGATTAGTATTTACAAAAGGTAAAGGCGTAGTCTTAACATCAATATTATTAAAATCAATAGAAACACCTATATCTTTACTATTGTTATCTAACTGTTCACCAGCAATAGGAGAAGTAGTAACAGTAGTATCATTAATGTCGCCATTAACTTTTTCAACAGGAATAACTAAATCTACTAAAGGTTTCTTAACCTCATCAGTCTTTTCTAAAGAAGCTCCAGTATCATCTTGCTTAATAGAACCAGTATCTTTCTTATCAACAACATCAATATGTTCTTCTTTTTCTAAAGGCACTTTATTCTTTTCTTCTTTAACTGGCTCAAGATCTTTTTTATCATTACTAGTTTTTTCAAATGATTTATCTTCATCAATAGAATCATTACTAATATTTTCATTAACTTGTCCATCGATTACATCATTATTCTGCTTTACAAAATTGTTATTAGAAGAAATAGCATGATTAAATCCAAGTATCTCATCAACTTTTTCAAATTGTGAAAACAAACTATTTAAATTTTCTATTTGCTTAGAAGCATCTACAACCATACTTATATATATTTCTCGATCTTCCATATTTTGAATATTCGCTAAATTTTTACCTCTCGCAGAAAGAAAATCACATAATTCTGCTTTTATAATTGTTGTATCATTCATATTATCAAAACTCCTATACTAAGCATTTGCAATTCTTTTCAATAGTTGTTGAACCTCTATCCATTCACTATCTTCAACAATTTCTTGAATTTTATATCCTTCACTATCTTTAAACAATTTTGAAATATAAATGACCTGATCATTACCCTCACCTTTAATTTCTCCCTTAGTATAAACAATATATTGTTTAAGTCTATCATCAGAAATTAAATATGTAATAAGTTCTACCATTGTATTATTACCATTAGTATCAATAATTTCAATCATTTCCTTCTCATTCATTAGCAAACACCCTCTATTCTATCAATAATTATAACTAATTTTAAAATAGAAGTAAAGAACAACAAAAGACAAATTTTAATTTGTCGTTTGGTCGTCGCCGATCAAATTTCCTACTTTACAGATAGAGTAACCTCTATTCTCCATAGGCTTAACTTCCGATAGTCGCTACCGTACTCATTTTTTTATTATTTATTTTTTAATCACGTGCATAATGTATTTTTAATCCTTCAAACATAATATTTATACTGGCATTTATATCTCTATCATTGTTACTGCCACACTTATCACATATCCAGTTTCTTACTCCTAAATTATTTGTTTCAGTTGTTGTATTATCACAATGACTACACTTTTTACTACTTGGAAAATATGTATCTACTTGATAATAATATTTTCCAAGTAAATCACTTTTCCATTTCAGCATTTGACATATTTTATTAAAACTGGCATCTAATATATTTTTA
>CAVIRY010000027.1:0-3881 GCA_963645255.1 bacterium | reverse complement strand
CTGTCTGTCTGTCTGTCTGTCTGTCTGTCTGTCTGTCTGTCTGTCTGTCTGTCTAAGGATAGACTTTATTTTATTCCTTGTCAACATATTTATCGCCAAACCTTTACTTTTTTTTACATTTTAAGTATATCAATTATTTACAATATTTTCAAGATTCAACTATTATCAAAAAAAAGAAGTGTTTATCTTACACTTCTATATAAATCTTGTAATTCTTTATATTTTTCTTGTTCTTTATCAATTCTTTCTTGACGTTCTTTTTCTCTTTTCTCTTTTTCTTTTTGTTCTTTTAAGATGTTAAGTAATAATTTATAATCATCGATAGTTAAAAGATCATTGTACTTAGCTGTTTGTGTTGTTGTTTCTACTTGTTTAGGCTCCACCTTGATACTGTTATTTACAGCTTTAACTTGATATGGAGCCTCAACTGGCTTATAGTTTTCTGGTCTTTTTACTACTTTTTTAACTATTACTTTTGTCTTTACTGGTTCTTTATATACATATGGCTTAATAATTTTATAAACTATTAAGAATAGAATCCAAACTATAAATATGGTACTTGATAATTCAATTAGTGCTTGTGCATTACTGTTACCATAGATAGATGATTGACTAAAAACGTCAAGTTTATTTTCGTTTATGATATTTAAAATTAACATTAATATATAAGTAATAATACAATATATTGAAACATTAATTACTTTTATTATCTTTGGTACTTTTTTATTGAAAACTGTTACCCAGATAATAATATTACTTATTAGGATGGCCGCTACATAAATAG
This sequence comes from bacterium, assembly GCA_963645255.1. Taxonomy (GTDB): domain Bacteria; phylum Bacillota_I; class Bacilli_A; order RF39; family UBA660; genus CAG-877. The sequence continues at coordinate 3,097 of CAVIRY010000027.1, read as the reverse complement.
CTAAGTTAGGGAAATATATAAGTATGAATAAGTTATCCATCATATAATCCATCATATTACTTAGACTATCTCTGTAAGCATATAATAATGTCATTATAACTATTGTGTAAATAATAGCATAGAAAAATTTACTACCTTTGGCTTTTTTATTATTAGTTGATAATAATATTAAACCTAGTGCTAGTATCGCTATTAGTATTACAATGTATAGACTAGAAGATTTTGTTATTTCTAGTAATACTGATAATTTATCTATAAATGATAACCTTTCCATAACTATTCAACCATCCCTTTTTCTTTTTTTATGCGTCTGTTACTTCTTGAAGTTCTGCTATATAAATTGTTTGTGTTGTTGATTCATAATTGGTACAAGTTACTAAAGTTAATGTTGTCTTATCATAATTTCTGTAAATTGCGATTGTACCAACTTTATCTTGTTTATATATATTAACAATTTTATAAGCATATTTTTTATTCTTATATGTTATATAAGCATAGTCACCTTTATTTAGTTTATATAAGTCATTGAAGAAGGCATTCCAGCCTGTACCAGAGTGACCTGCTAAAATTAGGTTACCTGATTCTACATCTGGATACGATGAACCAGGTACTGTGTAAAGGTTCTTATCAACGTCATTATCTGGAGCGTTTTTACTTAAGAAACCTTTTGTTAAATTTATCTTTGGTATATTTAAGTAACCAATGTATTCATTTGTTACCTCGGTTTCCACCGTTTCCTCTTTCTCTGCTATTCCATCATCTTCTATAATATTTTGATTATTTGAAGTATAGAAGATGTTTGACATATAGTCATAGGCCATAACCTTTTTTGACTGAATGTAACTATATGAAAGAAAGAATCCCCCAAGTAGTATTACTAATGTACAAATTGCAGTAGTTACACTAGGAGAGATTCTTGACTTCTTTGACTTTTTTTTATTTTTTGGCATTTTTATAGATGAATCCAACAGTAGATCCGATTAATAATATACCAAGAATTGTCATTATAATTGAACTTGTTGATGATGTAGGCGGAACAGGTACTTCTGGATAGTTATTGAAAGTTACTTGATGAGTTTCATGTTCATCATCAATAGTAATTGTTATTACTTCATCACTTTTCTTATACCCAGATGGTGCTTGTACTTCTTCAATTGTATATGTACCATCAGCTAAGTCTGTAAACACTTTTGGATCTGTAGTAGTTTCAAATCTTGCTACTTCTTCACCAGCGGCATTTTTAATTACCAGAATTGCTCCTGCTAAAGATTTTCCAGTTGAAGCATCTATCTTAGTAATTGTTACTACACTTGACTTTGCTTCATTGTATACTTTAATTGTTAGACTTCTGTTACTATCTGTTACTGTGAATTTAACTGGTTCTGTTAACTTCTTATAACCTGTTGGAGCTTCAACTTCTTCAACTGTATAAGTACCATTTTCTAAGTTTCTAATCACATGTGCATTTGTAGTTGATTTCCATCTAGTAATTTCTTTACCAGAGGCATCTTTTAATACTAGTGTAGCTCCTGCTAAAGCTTTATCTGTAGCTTTATCTAATTTAACAATAGTTACTTGTGAAGTTGATAATGTTAAATTAGCTGTAGCTGATACGTTTTGTTTTTCAGGAGTTAATACAGCTGGCATACAGTTTTGCATGTTAGTATTTGTTGGCTTATATTCATAAGCTTTATTTACTGTTCCAGTTGCTGAAACTTTTACTGTTAAGTTTAATTTAGTGTCTGTTACTTTTGATGCTGGTATTCTTATTTTAAAACTTTCATTTTTAGCGAATGATGTTTTATTATTACCTGATGCATCAACTATTAATGTACCATCTGGTGCATCACTAACAGATACGTTATATGTACTTACGTTAGTTGACGTTACTTTGAAATACTCAGATTCAAAATATTTTGAATCAGATGATAATTTCATTTCATTACTTGGAATTGATAATGATATGGCTGTTTTTGTATAACCAGATGCTTTTGCTTGTTTAGCTCCAGCAACTAATGTTTTGATATATTGTCTAATACCATTAGGATCACTTGCTTGTGACTTAAAGTTATTACTTAGGTTTGAACTTCCGGTAGTTTCATCTAAATACCACCAAACTGCTGCTTGTGTTATATAATAGTCTTTTGAAGCATCACCAGTGATACTTGTACTTGGATATCCATGTTCCATTAAATATGCAAATCCAGCATCCATTTCCCCTACTAAGGTAGCTGTTATGTTTTGACTTGTTGCTTTATGAATATTTAAACAATAAATGTATTCACCTGATGTAGTTACTTTTGTTTTGAATGTTACTCCAGCTAGATATGCAGGTAATTTAACACCTGTTCCTAGCGATATTGTTTGAGCAACTGCGTTAACGTTTAAAACGTTTGATCCTAGGATAACTCCTGTTAAGATCATCATGATTAAGATTCTTACTTTACTTAAATACTTTTTCATATTTTCACCTTTCCCCTCAAATGTGGCTATATTATATCATATTTTTTATTTTTTTGCAAGTTTTACTTTAGCTAAATGTCTTTTTCAAATATTATTTGATCATTAATATCTGCTACTATACACTTTTCCTCAGTAATAAGCATGTAACTTGCATCTTCTTTACCTAATGGTAAAGAGATAGATCCAGGATTGATATAAGTACATTTACCAATATTAGTAAATTCAGCTATATGTGTATGACCAGATATTAAAATAGCATTATCTTTGTACCAAGTTCTTTTGTTATACACATGACCATGAGTAAAATAAACATCTTTATTATTAATTTTCATATTTATACAACCAGGTATTATATCAAATGGTTCTAAATATGTATTAATATTTTCATCACAATTACCTTTCATACAAACTAATTTGTCTGAAAATGAATCTAAAAAATTTCTTACATATTCTGGATCATAATCATCTTGAGTAGTTCTACCATAGTTATAATATAAGTCTCCTAATACTATTAAACTATCACAAGAAAATTCTTTAAATTTCTTTTTAATTAATGGTAAATTTGTTTTTATTCCATGTATGTCTGATATTACTAATAATTTCATATTTTCTCCTTTCTTTATCAATTAATACT
>CAVIRY010000026.1:0-3116 GCA_963645255.1 bacterium | reverse complement strand
AGAAGAACTACAGTAATTCATAATTGAAAAAGAATACTTGATGGTGTATAATTAAAATACTAGGATGTGATGATATGAAATATGTAAAGAAAAATAAAAAAACATTTATCGCAATAGGAATATTCTTATTATTAGTGATATTGTTAATACCTATAAAAATAGCATTCTTCTCAAACACTGGAAACGCTATTTATGGCGATAGATTAGATGGCATTGAAAAGGTAAAAATTACTGACTCACAGTTAAAAAAAGTAAAAACGAGTTTAAAAGACCAACCTATAGTAGATGCAACTGCTAGAGTATCAGGCAAAACTGTAGAAATAATAATAACAGTAGATACTGAAGTTTCATTAGATGTCGCTAAAGAAATTGGCACTAAGTCACTTGAGGCATTTGAGACAAAGCAAAAAGAATATTATGATTTTCAAGTATTCATAACAAAAGAAGAAGAGTCAGCAGAGTTTCCAATCATTGGCTATAAACATCACAAGTTAGAAAATTTAACTTGGACTAAAGACAGAACAGGAAGTGCCGAATGAAAAAAAAGTTTCTAATATTTTTAATCCCAGTTATTATAGCGAGTATAGTTTTTGTTATAGTATATAGACACTACAATAAAGAAGATAAAACAACAACATTAACTATAAGTGAAAAACGTTGGGTAGAAAAAAATAAAGATAAGACATATGACTTCGAAGTTGTTAATGACTATCCATTATATGGCTTATCTGGCGAAGGCGTAATATTCAAATTTTTAGATGACTTTGAAAAAAATGTTGGTATTGAGTTTAATAGAATTCCATACCTAAAAAGTTCAACTCCAACAACAGATGGTTTTAGAATTGAAATACTAGATAATGATGCTAAATTAAAAGATAAAAACTTATTTCTTTTCAATGATAACTATATTGTTGTAGGTAAAGAATACGAAAGAATCAATAGTACTAAAGATATGCGCAATACCATATTTGGTGTTTTTGAAGAAGATGCCGAAGAAATAAGCTATTACCTAAAAGGTGGAAATAACTTATCATACAAAACATATAAAGATATTACTGAATTATATAAAGCTTTAGATAATGATGAAGTAAATATGATTGTAGTACCTAATATAATGTATTTAGATTATACCATTGAAAAAGATAAATATTATATTAATTATTACTTAACAGAAATGAAAAAACAAATAGTTTTAACTCTAAGTGATAATAATAAAGAATTAAATAAAATAGTTACAAAGTACTATAATAAATGGCGTTTAACAGCATACACAAAAGAATATAACGAAGCATATTTAGACTACTATTTGTTAAAAAATAATTTAAGCGCTAAAACAAAATCTTCTCTTGTATCAAAAGATTATACTTATGGCTTCGTTAGTAACACGCCATATGAAGTATTAGTAAATGGAAAGCTAGCAGGTATAGCTGGCGAATATATCGATAGAATATCAAGACTAGCAGATATTAATTTTAAATACAAAGAATATAAAACAAAAGATGAGTTACAAAAAGCAATAGACGCTGGAGAAATAGATGTATACTTCGACTACTATAACTATAATAATGATAAATACTACGCTACATTATCTACCTTTGTAGAACAATATGTAGTACTAGGTTATCAAAAAGATAATCATATAGTTAATTCATTCGAAAGCCTAAAAGGACAAGATATAGTTATGTTAAAAGAAGATTCATTATATAACTATTTTCAAACAAACTCACGTGCTAATATTACCGGATATAATGATATCGATAAATTACTATCTAAAGCTGGAAATAAAATGATAGTACTAGATAGAGAAATCTATAATAATTATCAAACAACAAAATTTAAAAAGTTCAATTTATTATACATGGATACAATGCTTAATGATTATAAGTTCATGGTAAAGAAGAACAATGAAGCATTCTACGACTTATTCAATTATATTATCAATACTAATTCATATTACAATTATCGTAATGCTGGAATAGAAAATCTTCATGCCTCAATACTAGAAGGTTCAACATTCCAACAAGTTTACACAATAGTATTAATAATTGTCTTTGTACCATTAGTAATATTATCAATAATTTACTTACTATATAAGAGAAAACGTAAAGTAAAGAAAGTTAAAACTAGTGAAAGACATAAATATACTGATATGTTAACTTCACTAAAAAATAGGAATTACTTAAATGCCAAAGTACCAGAATGGGAAGAGTGCAAAGTTTATCCACAAGCTATTGTAATGGTTGACTTAAATAACGTTAAATATGTTAATGATAACTTTGGTCATGAAGAAGGTGATCAACTAATCATTAAAGCAGCTGGAATACTTGTAAATACTCAGTTAGAAAATAGTGAAATTATTCGTACTGATGGAAATGAATTCTTAATATACTTAGTAGGATACAGTGAAAGACAAGTAGAAACATATACTAAAAAGATAGCTAAAGAAATGAAAAACTTGCCACATGAATTTGGAGCAGCTGTTGGCTATACTATGATTCTAGACAAAATAAAAACATTAGATGACGCTATAAATGAGGCAACACTACAAATGATAGCGAACAAAGAAGATTTAAAATAAGAGGTTGATAAAATGGAGCGAGCAAAGGGTTTTATAAAAAAAGCAAGTGAAATAATCAAAAGACCTGAGATGAGAATACTCCCCGGACATCTCGCTTTTTTCTTTGTTATGTCCCTAATTCCTATAATAGCCTTAATAGGAGCCTTAGCCTCAAAATTTTCAATTTCACCAGATGTTATAAAAGAAGCACTAGGAGTTTCTATACCAGAAGGAGTAGAAGACTTTATACATAGTATCATATCCGGAAAAGGATTAAACTTTAACATTGGAATATTCTTCTTTTCAGCATTTATACTAGCTTCAAACGGTACACATGCCATAATAATAGCGTCTAATGAAATCTATAAAATAAAGCCAAAAGATATTTTAAGACGTAGAACCAAAGCAATTTTAATGACTGTTATATTAGTAGAAATAATGTTTTTCTTATTAATAGTACCAGTATTTGGTGACACAATATTTAATATATTAAAAACAAGCTTTGATAACAGTACTACAACAGAAATACTATATAGAATATATAGACTACTAAAATATC
>CAVIRY010000025.1:0-3691 GCA_963645255.1 bacterium | reverse complement strand
TCCTGATGCAAACTCATTTCCATATCTCAGATAATATAAATAATTACGTATTCCAAAAGAAGAAGCTGCAGAATAATACAAACTTTTATTAGTACAAGTTTCTAAAAATTGACCTAAATCTTTTATTTGTCTTTCAATATCACTATAATCTTCATTTATTTTCATACCAAACTATCCCAAAAAAGAAAAAACCTAAATACTATTTCTTACTCTACCTAAGCCTTTTTCCAAATCTTCTTCAAAAAAATTATAAGTAGTTCTTAATAATAAATAACATGGAAGAGCAACAATTATACCAACCATACCAGCCAAAGTACCACCTACAGATACTATCATAATTGTAATTAAAGGATTAACACCATTAGTTTTACCATATACTTTAGGTGAAGTAAAATATCCATCTATTTGCGGGAATATCATACATATAACAATAGTCGCAATAACTAAAGGTACTGAAACTACACTAGCCATTATAATCGCAATTATATTAGTGATTAATCCACCAAAGTAAGGAATAATTGTTGTTAGACAAGCAAGTAAACCAAGTATCAACCAGTTTGGATGTCCAATTATAAAGAATAAGAAACTATATTCAACTAACTGTATTAACATAAATATTCCTAATCCTTTTAAATAATTACTAATTTCTTTATCCAAACATTTAAAATATTTATATGTTTTTTTACTTATAGACAATGTTAAATTCTTAAATCCATATCTAATTTTTTCCATATCAGCCAAGAAATATATAAATCCAACAAATCCTACTATAAATTTACTAACAAAGTTTATAGACTTAGATACAAATCCAAGAGTTGTCGAAGAAACCATAGTACCAATATCTTTTAAAGCATCATTTAAATAATCCGTAACTTTAATTTCAAAATTACCTAAATTTATATTAAACTTAATACCAACATTTTCTATTACTTCACCAACCATTTTTATTAATAAAGATAATTGATCATAAAGTAAAGGTAACACTAAAGCAATAAGTCCAATTAATAAGAACAATATTAAGATAACCGTAATAGTAACAGCTAATCCTTTATGTAAACCTTTTTTCTCTAACCAGGAAATTACAGGTGTAAGTGCATAAGCAAAAACAAAAGCTACAATAAATGGAGCCATTACTGAAATAATTTTCATTAAAACTCCCCACCAAACACCTATATTAGTAATTGCTATATAAAGTAAACCCAATAAAAATGTCAAATTAATAATTTTATAATTTAGTTTATTAGAAAACACTTTTATATCACCTCTCCAAAAGAATAGTTGTTGGTCCAATATTAGTAATACTAACTTCCATATCAGCACCAAAGATACCAGTTTCAACTTCAACATACTTTTCTAGTTCTTTATTAAATAAGTTATATAACTCTACTGCATCATCATTTTTCATAGCTTTAATATAACTAGGTCTATTACCTTTTTCACAACTTGCATATAAAGTAAATTGTGATACTGATAAAATTTTACCAGAGTAATCCAAAATACTTTTATTCATAACTCCATTATCATCTGGAAAGATTCTAAGATTAACAACTTTTTTAGCTAAATATTCAATTTTTCCAATATCATCGCCATCAGTAAACCCAACTAAAAGTACTAACCCATGATCTATTTTACCAACATCTTTATTAGAAACTTTTACACTAGCTTTACCAGTTCTTTGTATCAAAACTCTCATCGCATCACTCTTTCTACTCTATCTATATAATTAGCTTTATTAAGAGACATAATAGCCTTATTTAATTGTTCAAGACCAGTTACATAGCAGCCAACCTCATATAAAATATTATCAACTCTACTAATTGTTTTTATTTCATCAACACTAATATTAAGCATTGAAATGCTCTGCATTAAATCAAGCATATGACTTTCACTAGTATTAGTATAAACAACTAAAGATGTATAATATCGCTTATTAGAATTAGAGCCCCAGACAACTTCTAAAGTTCTATCTTCTAACATTTCCAAGTTATGACAATTAATTTTATGTACAGAAATACCATTTCCTTTAGTAATATAGCCAATAATTTCATCACCATAAACTGGATTACAACAATTAGCTAAATTAACTTTAACTTTATCAATACCGGTAACAATAATATCAGCATCAGTATTACTAGAAGTAATTTTAATACTTTTAGGAGTAACAATCTCATCATTCTTATCAATAATATTAATAATAGCATTTACCGCTACTCTACCATTACCAGCCATTAAATATATTTCATCTAAATCTAAACAATTAATTTCATCACATATTTTTTTTATATTTTCTTCAGTAAAAAAACTGGCAAATGTAATTTTTCTTTTTCTTAATTCTTTTTCTATTGCGTCTTTTCCACGTTCAATATAAACTTCACGTTCATTTTTAGTAAAGAAGCTTTTAATTTTATTTCTAGCCTGAGTAGTTTTAACAATATTAATCCATTCTTTAGATGGATTCGAACTCTTATTTGTATTTATCTTAACTATATCATTATTCTTAAGTTCATAATCTAAAGGAACTATATTATTATTTACAATTGCTCCAACCGTAGTTTCTCCAACACGAGTATGTATTTTATAAGCAAAATCCAAAGGAGTAGACCCGATAGGTAATTCAATAACATCACCTTTAGGCGTAAAACAATAAATATTATTATTTAATAATTCATCTTTTACACTATTAACAAATTCTTCACTGCTCATTTTATCTCTTGATAAATCTATTATAGATTTAAAAAATTGTAATTTTTGCTCTGTTTTATTTAAAATATCAGCTTTAACAGAACCTGCACCTTCTTTATATGCCCAATGAGACGCTATACCATTTTCAGCAACCTCATCCATATCATAAGTTCTAATCTGTATTTCAAATAAATATCCATCAATTCCAAAAACTGTTGTATGTAATGACTGATACATATTAGGTTTAGGCATTGCAATATAGTCTTTAAATCTCTTAGGCAATGGTCTAAACTTAGAATGAATAATACCTAAAGCTAAATAACATTCTTGCTCAGTATGTACTAAGATTCTTAATGCCAATAAATCATATATATCACTAAATTTCTTACCTTTATCAAGTTTATTATAAATACTATAAATACTTTTAGCTCTACCTTTAATTTCATGATTAATATGATGAGCATCTAACAATTCAGAAACTTCCTTTTGCATATCAAAAACAGTTTTATCACGTTCTAGTTTTGTCTTATTAAGTTTTTCAGCTATGTCATAAAAAACATCTGGCTTTAAATAACGCAAAGATAAATCTTCTAACTCACTTTTAATTTTATGAATACCTAAATGGTGTGCAATAGGAGCAAAAATATCTAATGTTTCATGAGCCTTAGCTTTTTGTCTATCTTCAGGAAGTGCCCAAAGTGTTCTCATATTATGAAGACAATCAGCTAATTTTATAATAATAACTCTAACATCTTCACTCATACCTACAATAATCTTCTTATAATAATCAATTAAATATTCATTTTCTGTAGAAAAATTAATTCTACTAAGTCTCGTAACACCTGTAACAAGTCTTGTTATATTAACACCAAATTCATCTTCCATTTCTTCAACAGAGCAATCGCAGTCTTCCAATACATCATGCATTAATCCAGCTGATATAGTCTCATAATCAGCATATATTTTAGCTAATATTAAAGCAACATTCAAAGGATGTATAATATAAGGT
>CAVIRY010000024.1:0-4900 GCA_963645255.1 bacterium | reverse complement strand
CACCTATACATATTATATCTCAAAAACCTCAATTGTAAAGATAAACTACACAAAGTTGTATAAATGCACTACTTTTGACGTACAAGTGTTGGATATCGACCAAAAAAATACAAAAAATAATGGAAATTATTGAAATTATGAATACAATTAAGTATGCGAAGAGGGAGGAATAACAATGAAAAAAATAGCAGATAAAATAACAAATAATAGTATATTAATACTAATAGTAAGTTTTATCCTTTTAATAGTTTCTGTGTTTGGCTATATAAACACCAAAGTAAATTATGATATCTTAGTATATTTACCAGAAAGTATTGATACTATTAAAGGTCAAAACATATTAACAGACGACTTTGGCCTAGGTTCATACGCCTTTGTCATGGTTGATAACAAATCATCAAAATATATCCTTAACCTAGAGGATAAAATTAAAGACATTGAAAATGTCAATGAGGTATGTAGTGTAGCAGATATAATTGATACAACAATTCCATATGAAATGTTACCAGATGAAGTGAAAGATAAACTATATTCAGACAATGAAACAATAATATTTGTTACATTCAATGGCTCAACATCCGAAGATACAACAATAGAAGCAGTAAGAGAATTAAGAGAAACTGTAAAAGACGCTAGTAAAGTTAGTAGTATGACAGCCATGGTAATCGATACAATGGACTTATCAAATCAAGAAATTGTAGCTTATGTTACAATAGCTGTACTATTCTGTTTAATAATTCTTTTACTAACAACAGATTCATACATTATACCATTCTTACTTTTAGGTAACATTGGTATCGCTATAATCTACAACATGGGAAGCAATTACTTCTTAGGAGATATAAGTTATATTACAAAATCAATTTCTGCAGTATTACAGCTTGGTGTAACAACAGACTTCTCAATTTTCTTATATCATAAATATGAAGATTCTAAAAAGAAAATCAAAGACAAGAAAAAAGCTATGTCTGATGCCATAGTACAAACATTTAAATCAATTTTAGGTTCATCTCTAACTACATTTGCTGGTTTCTTAGCCTTATGTACAATGGACTTATTATTAGGTCAAGATATCGGAATAGTTATGGCAAAAGGTGTTCTATTTGGATTATTAACAGTTGTCACAATATTCCCTGCATTCTTACTAATTTTTGATAAAAAAATTGATAAAACAAAACATAAAATATTATTACCAGAATTTAAAAAATTACCAAAATTTATTACATCAAAGTCTAAAGCAATTATAATTATATTCATCATTTTAATGATACCTGCATATTACGGAAACAGTCATTATGATGTATATTACAAATTAGATGATTCCCTACCAAAAGATTTAGCATTTAATGTAGCTAACTCTGATTTAGCTAAAAAGTTTAACATCACATCTCCAGAAATAATTATTCTAGATAAAAATGTAACAAGTAGTGAAATAGAAGAATTAACCGACAAGCTAAAAGAAGTAGAAGGAATAGACTTAGTATTAGCACCAAGTGAAATAATTAGCAATGGACTAGAATCAGTATTACCAGATGATTTACAAGACTTATTTAATAATGATAAATATCAATTGATTTTAACAAACTCAACATATGAAATAGCATCAGATGAATTAAATGATCAAATAGCAACTATAAATAACTTAGTTCATAAATATGATAAAAAAGCTATTGTAGCTGGCGAAGGAGCTTTAATGAAAGACCTTATAAGTATAGCTGATCATGACTTTAAATTAGTTAACTATACATCATTAGTTGTAATATTCATAATCATGGTATTAGTATTAAAATCAGTAAGCTTGCCAATACTTTTAACCTTAGTAATTGAATTCGCTATTTTTGTAAATATGTCAATTGCATACTATACAGGTACCTCACTACCTTTTATAGCATCAATTGTCGTTGGTACTATTCAGTTAGGAGCAACAATCGACTATGCCATTCTAATGACTACAACATATATTGAAAAAAGACAAAAGAATGCAGATAAGAAAAAATGTATGGAAGAAACATTACAATTTACAATACCATCAATTATAACTTCAGCCTTATGTTTCTTTGCCGCAACATCAAGTGTTGGTTTCTATACAAAAATAGATATGATCGGTTCAATCTGTAACTTATTAGCACGTGGTTCATTAATCAGTATGGCATCTGTAATATTCATTTTACCAACATTATTAATGATGTTTGATAAGATAGTATTAAAAAATAAAAATGCCAAGAAAGAGGGAGTTTAAAATGAAAAATTTAAATAAAGTTATATCAAGTGTTCTAATATCAAGTTTATTATTTACACCAGTATCAACATTAGCTTTAACTAAAGAAGAAACTGTTTATACAAATTTAAACTATGATGGAACAGTTGAAAAAACAATAGTTAATAATCATATATCTGGATTAGATAAAGGTAAAATAGAAGATGATACCGAGTTAAAAGAATTATTAAACATATCTGGTAAAGAAACTTTTACTGAAGATAATGGTATCATTACTTGGAACGCTAAAGGTAAAGATATTTATTACCAAGGTACAACAGATAAAGAATTACCAATTACAGTAGAAGCTAAATACTATTTAGATGGTAAAGAAATGAAAGCTAAAAAAATGGTAGGTAAAGAAGGTAAAGTAACAATAAAATTAACATTAAAGAATAATGCTTATGACACTAAAACTGGATTATATACTCCATTTGTAGTAACACTTGGAACATCTCTAAGTAATAAAACCAATTCAAATATTACTATTACCAATGGTAAAGTAACTAGTACTGGTAATAAAAGCATGGTAGTAGCTGTTGCTGCTCCTGGATTATACGAAAGTTTAGGTACTGATGAATTAAAAGGATTGGATAGCGTAGAAATATCATTTGATACTACAAAGTTTAGTCTAAATAATATTTATCTAATTTCTTCTCCAAAACTATTATCAGAAACAGATATGAATATTTTTAATAAAATGGATACTCTAAATACATCTTTAAATACATTACAATCTAGTATGGATAAAGCTGTAGCTGGTGCTAACGAATTAAAAGCTGGTACTGAAAAGCTAGAAGTAGGAGCAAATACATTAAGTTCTAAATTAAAAGAAGCTCAAGCTGGTATTGAAAAATTAGAAACTGGCTCTGTTGAATTAACAACAGGTTTAAAACAAATTATAGCAAGTCTAACTTCTGCAAAAGAACAACTAGAAAAAGCTCAAACTAGCACTGAAACAATTGAACAAATGAAACAATTACAAGAATTGCAAGTTTCTAATAATAAAATGATAGCAAAAATTAAGTCACAATATGATAATGATGAGGAAAAAATTAATAATGCTAAAAAAGCAGCAGTAGAATGTAACTTGCAAACTGAAGAAAATGAAGTTGTTTTAGCAACATGTCTAATGAGTAAAGGTCTAACTTTAAAACAAATAGAAACACTACCTTACTTAATTTTATTAGAAAATAATAATGAAGCAATTAAAACATTATCTACAAAAGTAACAGAAACATCAGCAACAATTGACTCAATGTTAAGTCAATTAGAAGCAGCCCTAGCTCAAGCAGAAAAAGGTTCAGAAACATTAAATACTGGTCTAGAAACATTAAAAACTGGTATAACTCAATTATCATCTGGTGCTAAGACTTTATCAGATGGAACAACAGAAGTATCAACAGGTACAAAAACCCTAGCAACAGGTCTTGAAGAGTTAAATAAAGAAGGAATAAATAAATTATCATCTTATGGACAAACAATAAATAATTATTCTAACAAATTAAAAACTTTAGTAAAATTATCAAAAAATTATAATGGATACAGTTCAAACAATTCAACTAATTCAACATTCATTTATAAAATAAAATCTGCAACAAAATAAAAGAAAGATTAAATCAAAATTTCACATATTAACATTACTAAAGATCCAAGTAGAAAAGATAATATAGTGTCTTTTCTCTTTTTATATACCAAAGAATTAGGTAAAAGTTCATATATACTTATATGTATCATTATTCCAGCCGTAATACCAAGTACTAAAGAAAGAATAAAGTCATTTACATATCTAGAAATAAATAAATAGGCAAGAATAGCCCCCAGTAATTCTGAAAAACCAGATAGTAATGTATACCAAAAACTTCTTTTATGACTTAAGGTAGCAAAATATATAGGAACAGCTATAGAAATACCTTCCGGAATATTATGTAGTGCAATCGCAATAGATAAAGTAATACCAAGTTTAATATCGCTACTAGTTGAAATAAAAGTAGTAATCCCTTCTGGAATATTATGTAAACATAAAGCAATTATTGAGATAATACCAAGTTTATAAAGTTTGTTACTAGTAAAATGTTCTTCAATTTTTTGATCAATAAAAGAAGAAAATAAAATACCTAAAACAACAAATATAAATACAATAATAAAAATAAATATATAACTATATTTAAAAGAGAGTAGAGAAATAGATTCCGGAATTAAAGAAGATAAAGAAATCATTAACATAACTCCAGCTGAAAAAGCTAAAGAATTACCAATGACACTTTCTCTAGTCTTATTTAAATAACATGGAATAATACCAAGTAAAGTACTAAAACCAGCTAAAGTTGTTACTAAAAAACTAAAAATAATATTTTCCATAGTAATTTATATACTAAAGAAAGAAAAAATATGCTATAATCGAAACGAAAAGAAGTGATATTTATGAATTATGAAAAATTAATGGAAGAACAAATTTTAAATTCTAAAGAAGGTTCTAGTTTATTATTACATGCTTGTTGTGCACCTTGTTCATCAACTGTATTAGAAAGACTATCTTCACATTTTAAAATTTCAATTCTTTATTATAATCCAAATATTACTGAAGAAAAGGAATATCAAAAACGTCTAAACGAATTAAAAAACTTTATATCAAAATTAACT
>CAVIRY010000023.1:0-2875 GCA_963645255.1 bacterium | reverse complement strand
GCAGTATCAATTAATACATAATCAAATCCGTTTTCCCTAGCATACTTAAAAGCATTACTGGCTATCTCAACTGGATCTTTCTTTCCTTCTTCATAAACTACAATATTTAATTGTTTACCAAGTTGTTTTAATTGATCTATTGCTGCTGGTCTATAAACATCACAGGCTACCAATAAAGGCTTTTTAGAATGCTTCTTACGTAAAAAATTAGCTAACTTAGCAATTGTCGTAGTTTTACCAGAACCTTGTAAACCTACAAGCATTAAACTAGCTGGATTACCATTTAAATTTAAAGGCTTACTTTCACCACCTAATAATTCAACTAATTCATCTTTTACAATTTTAACAAATAAATCACCAGGATTAATGCTGCTAGCAACTTCTTCCCCTAACGCTTTTTCCTTAACAGAATTAGTAAACTCTTTAACAACCTTATAATTAACATCAGCTTCAAGTAAAGCTAATCTAATCTCTCTCATCATATCAGAAATATTATCTTCTGTTATTTTTCCATAACCTTTTACCTTATGCAAAACGTTCTGTAATCTGTCTCCTAAACTTTCAAACATAAATATCACCAATACTATTATAAATAATTTTTAAAGCTTTTGTCAAAAAATACCTTACTTTTTACTTACTTTTAATTTATTTTTACAAAGTATTAAAAGTAATCCCAAAAAAACAAAGAAAATACTTACTAACTGATTAATTAAAAAAAATGATGAAGTTACATTAAATCTTAAATAATCAAGTAAAAACTTAGCTATCCCAGAAATTATAAAAGTCTGACCAACGGTAACAAGTCTATTATCTTTTTTATTATTTATATATATAAAAATTAATATAAAAATAATTGATTCAAATAATTGAACAGGAAAAAGCTTTACACCTTTAATAGCAGAATTAGAATAATTATATATAACATAAAAAGGACCAGAATATTTCATTCCGTAACAACAACCAGCAAAAAAACAACCAAGTTTACTTATTCCATACATTAAAGGAATACTTGGAGAAAAAATATAAATTAAATCAATAAATTTCTTCTTAAACTGTCTAGAATAGAAAAAAAGCATAAATAAAACACCAATAACAGCACCATAAGATGATAGTCCCACTTTCCAAAAATCAAACTCTCCAACATAAATTTGATAATTACTTAAAAATGAAAAGTACTTAGCCCAATAAATAATTCCTAAAAGAATATAAACAAATAATACTATAATTTCATCTCTATTTAAATTTAAAAATTTACTATTTTTATATACCACAAATAATCCAATAAAAACAGCTAACAATACAAACATTCCATATAACGGTATCATCTCAAACATAACACTCACCTTATAAAAATTACATAAAATTACATATCAAGATATTTAACCTGGACAACCCACACAAAAACAAGCTATCACAAACAATATAAATATATAAAATATAAATGCAATAAAACCAGCAAATATACAAAATAATGCTGCAATTTTTTTACTTTTAGACATAACAATTTTAGCAAAAACACTCACAATAAAAATCGCTACAAGTAATAAAGGCTTAATAATAGTAATTTGTCTTATTTTTGGTATAGGACCAAAAGTACAAAAAGCATATACCAAAAGCAAAGAAATTATAATTATAATATATCTTTTTTCCCTTTTCTTATACTCAGGTGTATTAACAACACTATCATCTTTTTTCTTTAAAAAAAGTCTACCACATTTAGGACACATTCTAGAACCAGGTAATAACTGTTCACCACAATTACCACAATAAGTTATTCATAAAATCTTTTTTACTAGATATATTAAAAGAATTATCCACAAGACCAGCTCCTACTATATTCAATATACATTATAATTTTATAAATTCCAAACATAAAAGAAAAAGATATAGAAAAAATCATATCTTTATTCAACAATATTAATTAATGGAACACCTCTATCAGTAGTAGGTACCATTGATGAATTATTATTAGTGATATTCGTGTTTACATTTTGCGTAAAAGCATTATTATTAGGTCCAATCTGACTAAAACTATCATTCATATTTGAATTATTTCCAAACCCAAAGTTACTACCTAAATTATTATCAGTACTATTTTCAGTCGGAGGTACAATTCGTACAGTACCATAGTCATTAACACGTTCCTCTAATTTAACAGTAGGACTAACAGTACTATTATTAGAAACCATATCTAATGTACTAGGTACACTTAAAAATTGATTAGAATCAAAACTAGACTCATTATTATTTTGCTGATTAACTGCAGAAAAGTCAGGTAAAGCAGACTGCACCATACTGTTATCAAGTGTATATCCAGCAATAGTAGGGACAGCATTATTATCACTATTATTAATCATATTATCAGTCATATTACTATTAGAAGTATTTAAGTTAATCATATTATTTTGATTAAAATTATTATTTCCTTGATTCATACTTGATGACTCTATATTTGAAACATTAGAAACATCAGAGGCAACCAAAGAATTACTGCTTTGTTCTTTTACCATAGAATCTTGTTCTAAAAACGGATTAACAGGCACATTATTATTTACAAATTGCATAGGCTGTGGATTCATAGAAACTTCTTTAACCTCACTAACCATATCATTAACAGGCGCACTTGTATTAACACTTGCACTACCATTTCCATTCCAGATAGTAACAACATCACAGTTACCAGACCAAGGAGCTGGATTTGGCATTTCCATTTTAACAATTAAAGGAATTCTAAAAGCCATACCAAAGCCTAAACAAGTACCAGCCTGTAAAGTCTTCTGCTTTTCAACTATTTCATCACTAATATTAGGAACCATTTTTCTAATATATTCAACATCAACCGGATGATTCATTTTAAATATTAAAAAGTTAGAAC
>CAVIRY010000022.1:5081-7368 GCA_963645255.1 bacterium | reverse complement strand
ACCTAAAACATCTACGATTGACTTGGCTTTTTTTTCACCAATTCCTTTAAATACTCCAGATGTTAAAAATTCTATTATAGAATCTTTTTCTTCTGGTTTACATCTTTCATAACTATCTACTTGAAATTGTTCTCCATACTTTTGATGAAGTACTAATTTACCATAAAAAAGATATGTGTCTGTTTCATTAAGTTCATGAAAATAACCTGTGAAAGTAATTGTTTTATTAATATAATGTTGTATGGCTTTATCATTGGTATCTGTTACTTTAAATAGTCCAATGTGATAACCTTGTGCTGATGTAAAAAAACTTTTACGATAATTTCCCTTAATGTATGACATATCTTTTTTCTCCTATTCTCCTAGACAGTATGGATAATCTAGTTCCTTTATTGTTGCTGACACAAAAGTATTTGGTTTTATTGTTCTTTGTATTTTAACGTGTAAATAATTACTTGTATGTCCAAGACTGTAACCATCTTTATTTTCTTCTATTAATACTTCTTCATTTTTACCAATGAATTTGTTGGCATAAGCTAATTCTAATTCTTTTGAGACAAGTAGCAGTTCTCTAGCACGAGCCTTTTTTTCGCTTGGATCAACATGATTAGGTAATTCAATGGCTTTTGTACCTTTTCTTTCACTATATGGGAAGACATGAATTTTAGCAAATTCTAATTTGCGGCATGTTTCAATAGTTTTTTCGAATAACTTTCTAGTTTCTCCTGGGAAGCCAACAATTACATCTGTAGTAATTGAAATACTTGGTCGAATCTTTCTTATCTCTTCAATTTTTTTAAAGAAGTAAGCCAAATCATATTTACGGTTCATAGCTTTTAATATTTCATCAGAGCCGGCTTGTAGAGGAATATGTAAATGATCAACTATTACATTACTTTCTTTAATAATTTCTAGTACTTCATCAGTTAATTCGGTTGCTTCAATTGAGGAAATACGTAGTCTTTTTAGGCCCTTAATTTTAATAAGTTCTTTTAAAAGATGAGCAAAATTAGTATCTAAATCTACTCCATAATTACCAGTATGAATACCTGTTAAAACTACTTCTTGATATCCATTATTTACTAAATCTTTTATTTCAGAAATTACTTTGTCTTCATCTTTACTACGACATTTTCCACGTACATATGGAATTATGCAATAACTACAAAAGTTTTCACAACCGTCTTGAATCTTAACAAAGGCTCTAGTACGTCCTGGAAAGTTAGTGATATACATATCTTCAAATTGACTTTTAGGATCATTATAAAGTTTTATAATAGTTTCTTTTTTAGTAAAGTATTCGTCTAATAACTCAACAATTTTTGATTTATCTTTATTACCAATAATTATATCTAGTCCTTCAATATTATAGTCTTTGTTAGCTTCTATGAAACAGCCCATCGCAACAATACAAGCGTCTTTATTTTTTCTGATAGCATTTCTAATCATTTTCCGAGACTTAATATCACTTGTATTTGTTACAGTACAAGTATTGATTATGTAAACATCACACACATCATCAAAACTTTTTATTTCATAATTATTTTCTTTTAGAATGTTCATTATATATTCACTTTCATAAGTATTTACTTTACACCCTAAAGTTAATATTCCAACACTACGCATTTTACTCACTACTTTCTTTTATCTCTTGATACCAAGTATTTAATTTATTCTTGGCTTGTTCATATGTTTCTTTTGTCTTTTCTTTAGCGGTATCTATTACAGGTTCTGCCTTTTCTTTTACTTTGTCTTTTGTATCTTTTATTATTTCCATTTCTTTTTGATAAGTATCATCTCCGATACTATCAATGTAACTTTCCTTTAAATAATCTTTTAGAGAAATAGTCATTTCCTTTGCTTTACTATAAACTTTGGTTGAAGTATCTTTTATTTCCTCTTTATAATTTGGATAAATGCTTTCTATTTTATTGTCTATTTTTTCATAAAGTTCTAGTATTTCTTCTTTAGCTGATGTAGTCAATTCATTAAAAGTTTTCCCTTTTATTGCTCCATCATAAAAGATAAAGTCTGTTAAAATAATAAAGTTTTCTTTTAATTTTTCTTTTACTGTTTCGTTATTAGACTCTGTATAATTTATATTTTCTATTTCATTTTCAATAGTAGAAACATAATTTACTACATCTTCATCTGCTGTTTCTTCAGAAGTATCATTATTTACTTCGATTACACTAACTTCTTCTTGAGTATTTTCTTTAACTGGCTTTGACTTTTCTTTTTTTGTAGCTTCACAACCCGTTAATAATACTAATATACACAATAGTAA
>CAVIRY010000022.1:0-5071 GCA_963645255.1 bacterium | reverse complement strand
CAATAGTAATACAAGATATTTTTTCATCCAAATCCGCCCTTTCTCGCTATCAAATTATAGCATATTTCAACATTTTTTTCAATCTCTATATATATGATACTGACTAAAATTAAAAATCATAAAAAAACTCGAAAAAATTCGAGTTAATCTAAATGTTTTTGTAATTCTCTTAATGTCATTAAGAATTCATTTGTCTTCTTAATCTCTTCATCAAGTTTTTCATAATTAGCTGTATTTTCCAATTCAATATCCGTTTTACTAGGCTCTTTTTCAATACCATATATTGGTGAAATAATTGGTGATGGCTTATATTTAACATTTTCTTGATAAACTGGTCGTTTAGGTTCTTCAACTTTTACATTAATAAAGTCATCTATAACTAATTGTTCTTCTTTAACAGGCTCTTCAATATTTTCAATTAATACTGGTTCTTCGTATGTTTCTTCTTTCTCTATTGCGTTAACTACTTCGTTAGCTTCTTTAAATTTCTTTTCAAGATCAGCTAAACTAATAGGTTCATTTCCTTCATCTTCATATTGAGTTATTTCATTAGATTCATACATTTCTTTACTCTTTTTAATTAATTCATCTAAACTAATAATTGCGTCACGCTCTTGAGCTTCTTCATAACTTGTTAAGTCAATGTTTTTAGTTTCTTCTTCAGCT
The DNA here is from genome assembly GCA_963645255.1 of bacterium. Taxonomy (GTDB): domain Bacteria; phylum Bacillota_I; class Bacilli_A; order RF39; family UBA660; genus CAG-877. The sequence goes on along the minus strand of CAVIRY010000022.1, from coordinate 4,405 downwards.
TTTTCAAGTTCTTCTGTTAAACGTCTTAACTCTTCTTGAGCTTCTTCCTTGTTTGGCTCAATAGCAGTATAAGTTATTTCTTCTTTTTGTTCTTTTTCTTCTAATGTTTCTAATACTACTTCTGGCTCTTCTTTTGTATCTTCAACAACTTCTACATCATTATTTTCTACAACATTATTTATTTCATTTGTTTTTTGGCTTACATCTTCTATTTTTTCTACTTCTTTTACTTCGTCAACTGCTACTACTTTTTCTGGTTCTTGTTCAATTTCAACTGCGACAGGTTCAACCTTTTCTGGAACAATAGGCTCTATAGTCACTTTTTCTTCTACAAGAACAGGTTCAACATAAGCAACAGGTTCTATAGTTTCTACAGTTTCAAGATTACTTGGTTCTTCCTTTTGTAATTCTATATTTATATCTTCAACCAGTTTATTTAATTCTCTGGTATTTTGTTTTTGTTTTCTTTTATAATAACTCTTGTCGATTAAGTATATAATGAAGTATAAAAAACAGGCAACGCCAGCAACAATATAAACAATTATTATCTCTTTTGAAGTTAATAAATTAATTAAATCAGTCATTACGTCCACCTCTTAAAATAAGAATAACACATGTCATATTCAATGAAAAGATATCTTTAATTATTTATAAAAAATTTTACAAATCCTTTTACAACTTTTTACATCTGTTCGATTTACATCTTTTTGTCAGTTTGCATATTTATTCTTCTATAGTTATTTTAACATATTTTATTGATTAAAGCATTATAAATTTAGTTTTTTCATATAACTTACTATGAAAGAAAAATTTATTAAATCAACTATAATTCTTTTACTTGGTGGATTTTTAACAAAAATACTGGGTATGATTATTAAAATTATTATGAGTAGACTCATTGGTACTGAGGGATTAGGACTTTATATGTTAATTCTGCCAACTTTTTCTCTTTTTATTGGAATAAGTCAGTTAGGAATACCTGTTGCGGTTGCGAAGCTTATTGCTGAGGAAAAACGTAATAATAAGAGACTCTTTTTTTCTGTTATACCAGTAGTTCTTCTGGTTAATGTCTTTTTAATGGTATTGATTGTTTTTCTAGCACCGGTTCTTTCTAACAATTTATTACATAATGAGGATACCTATTATGGTATTATGGCTATTGGTTTAGTTATTCCTTTTACAAGTATATCTAGTATTTGTAGAAGTTATTTTTTTGGAAAAGAACGCATGGGTCCGCATGTTATTTCAAATTTGGTTGAAGATGTTGTCAGACTTTTGTTAATGCTTATTGGTATTCCTTTTGTTATTACTAAAGGTTTAAAGTACGCTGTTTGTTATATCATTCTTTCTAATATTATTAGTGAGACAGCATCTATACTCATATTGCTTTTGTTTTTGCCAAAGAAACTTGTTATTAAAAGGAATGATTTAAAGCCAGATAGGAGTTATATTTCAGAGTGTTTATCTATTGGAATACCTAATACCACGGGAAGATTAATTGGTAGTTTGGGCTATTTTTTAGAACCAATTATTCTTAGTTTAGTATTATTGAACGTTGGATATGATAATAGTTTTATTACAAGAGAATATGGTATTTTATCAGGATATGTAATGCCTATAGTTTTGCTTCCATCTTTCTTTACACTGGCTATATCACAAGCTCTTTTACCAGTTGTTTCTAGGGAGTATTCTAATGGAATGATTAAAAGTGTACAAAAAAAGATAAGATTAGCTATTTTCTTTTCGCTAGTTATTGGTATTCCCGCTACTATTTTATTTGTTATTAAACCAGGTTTCTTTTTAAGATTAATTTATCATACTAGTGAAGGAATTAGTTATATGAGAATAATTGCGCCAGTTTGTCTTTTACAATATATTCAAGCTCCTTTATCATCGGCATTAGACGCAATGGGTAAAAGTCGTGATGCAATGATGGGTACTACTCTTGGTATGATAGTTAGGACTAGTTTACTATTTATTCTTTCGTACTTAAAGATTGGTTGCTACGGACTTATTATTGCGATAAGTATTAATGTAGTTGTTGTGACAATATATGATTTATGTCGAGTAAGATTCCATTTAAAAAAGGCTTAGGAGCCTTTAGTTATAAATATATAGTTCATGTTGACATCTAGTGCATGCAACATATAGTAGATTTCTTTCGTTTTTACGATATGAATTATTACGATCGTTATAAATTATGACACTGTCAAATTCTAATCCTTTCGCAATATATGCTGGTATAACGATTAGGTCTTTTTTGAACTTCTTAGTATTGGCATCTACTAGGGAAATACTAATACTATCTTTTAATTTGTCATATAGTTCTTCGGCTTCTTTATAATCTTTAGTAATTATAGCGGTACTTTTATATTCGTTTTGTAAAGTGTTTATGTCAGCTAGTAAGCTTTCTTTTAGATTAGTAATGTTTTTTCTAAATACGACTGGTTTGTTATTGTCTTTACGAATAGCATTGACGTGTTTTAAATTAAGAATTTTATTAGTGTACTCAATTATTTCTGGTGAAGAGCGGTATGTTTTTAATAATTCTAAGTATTTTGTATCGCCAGGGAAAATTGGACTTAGGTCTTCTAAAGAGTTATAGCTATAATATGGATTAATATTTTGATTTATGTCTCCAAGAATTGTAAAGTCAGCTTTTCTAAATATTTTACTAATAATTATATATTGAAGTCGGTTATAGTCTTGAGCTTCATCTATAACTACTTGTTTGATATTACATTCGTATGGGAAACCTTGTAAAGTACCTTTTATATAGGAGAATAATAAAGCATCTTCGTAATTAATAATGTTTCTTTTTATGAATTCATTTATTTCTCGTTCTGTTAAGGATACTTTGCAGAAAGGACTAGTCCAAAAATCCGCATAAATTTTCTTGTAATCTTTTTCAAAGTTAGAATTTTCTTTTAGTAGTTTGCCAAAGGTTTTTGCTTTTTTGTTACTACCTTTGTAAAAGTTAGCAGATAATTTTTTAGCCATTTCATCTAATCTTTCAAATAATGGAAGACGATTATATTTATATGTTAACATTTTATTTAATTCTTCTTTTAGTACAACATTAAATTCATTTTCAATTATGTCTCCAGTAAATTTACATTTGGAAATGTAGTCTTTTAAGTAAGCATCTAAGTCAGATATTATTTCATCACTTTGTTTATATTTTACTAGATCTGGATTTGTTTCACTATAAGTATAATATCTTGATACAAAGTCAGAGAATGTTTCAACATTTTTATATTCGGTTATAAAGTATGATAAGTAATCATTAAATGTTGTTTGAAGGGTATTGTCTTCTCCTAAGGATGGTAAGACATCTGAAATGTATTCGGTAAAGACATTATTTGGTGAAAAGATTAAGATGTTGTTGCTGCTAAGGGTTTTTAGACGATATAGTAAGAAGGCAATTCTATGTAGGGCAACTGTTGTTTTACCTGAGCCAGCTATTCCTTGAACTATTAGGTTATTGTCTTCTAAGTTCCTAATTACTCTATTTTGTTCTTGTTGGATGGTATTAACAACGTTTTTCATTTTATCACTTGACTCTGTTGCTAGTACTTCTTGTAAGACTTCGTCATCAATATTTAAAGAGTTATCAAATACTCCTACTAATTTATTTTTTTCTATTTTATATTGTCTTTTTCTTTTTAGTTCTCCTTCATATATACCACCTGGTGCTTTATAACTACATGGTCCTATTTCGTAGTCATAGAATAAGCTACAAACTGGACTACGCCAGTCATATAAGATATTATTTAGGTCATCATCTTTTAAGTATGTTAGAGAAATGTAAATATTATGGATTTTATTTTCATCATCTTTAAATACTATTGATGCAAAGTATGGTTTATTTTTTATTTGACAAAGTTTTTTAAAATAAGCTTGTTTTTGTAGGGCTTTTTCAGCTTCGTGTGCGGTTGCGGCCATTACTTGTTGTATTTCAGCATCATCGAAACTGGTCGAATCTTCCCACATCATCTTTTTGAATTCTTTTAGATTTTCCTCATCGTCATATACATCTTGTCCTAATGAAGATAGCCTATCCCCCAGTAATTTTTGGACCTTTTTTAAGATTTTTTGTTCCGTTTTAAACTCTTGCTCGCTAATTGCCATTTAGTACCTCCTTCTTAATTTATTCTTTAAAAACTAAAATACCATAAACCAAAACACTACATTTGTTACATGTAGTTTTAGTTATAAATATAGTATCTTGCCAAACGTCTCTATCAATATATCATAAGTTTATTTTCAAGACAAGAAAAAAGAGAAATATTTCTCTTAAAATTATTTAGCCTCTTCAATTTATTTCCACGTTATATTATTTCTGATTATTTTTGCGGGATTTCCTGCGACAAGGCAATTATCTGGTATGTTCTTTGTAACTACG
>CAVIRY010000021.1:0-3819 GCA_963645255.1 bacterium | reverse complement strand
AAGTAAGGCTGGTATTGCTAGTATTTTATACTTGGTTGCTTTTTTAAGTATTAATGTTGGATTTATTAATTTACTTCCATTACCTGCTTTTGATGGTGGACATATATTATTTATAATTATAGAGAAGATTAAAGGATCTCCTGTTAATCCTGAACTTGAGGGTAAGATACATACTATTGGATTAATGTTATTAATGTTACTTATGCTTGTTGTTACTGTTAATGATATTTTAAGATTATTTTAATTAATAAAGAATAGAGGGATAGTTATGACATTAGTTTATATTATTTTTGGTTGCATACTTGTTGCTTCTTTTATTACTGGTGTTGTTCTTACTTCTAAAGAAAAGAAGAATAAGTCTAGTGAAGTTGTTGGTAATAGTGTAGTTAATAATGTTACTGTGTCTAATGCTGCTACTTCTTCGGTTCAAACTGTACCTAGTTCTGTTGCTCAAGCTAATCAAACTACTGTAGTTCCTAGTGTACAAGTTAAACCAGTAGTAGCTACTCAGAATCCTGCACCGGCTTCAGTTACAAAAGTAGATGTGTCTAGTACTGTTTCTCCTGTTGCGACGAGTCCTGTTAATGTATCTGTTGTTGAAAATGTTCAAACTACTAGTGTTTCTTCTAATAGTGTTGTTAGTGCTAATACTGTTAATCCAGTACCTAGTGTTAATCCAGTACCTGTTACTTCAACAGTACAAACTGTTCAACCAGTAGTAGCTACTCCTGTTGTGACGAGTCCTGTTAATGTACCTGTTACTTCAGCAGTACAAAATGTATCAGTTGTACAGCCTGCCGTAGTTCAACAGAGTGTTTCTCCTGTTACACAGACTGTACCTGCTGTTGTTAGTAATGTTCCGGTAAGTAGTGAGAGTGCTGTATGAAAAAAATAGTTAATTTTTTTGTATATGTATTTAAATCTACTTTGAAAGGATTTTATTTTCTTTGTTCTTTGTTATCTAAAGGATTTTTCTTTTATCCAAAACAATTATTTGTACTTTTAAATAAATTATTTAAGAAATCTAAGTTTTTTGAAAAGTGTGTTAAACATTATGGAAAAAGACAAGTACAACCAGAATTTTGTTTGTTAATAATACTTTATTTTGTAGCGACTTGTACCTTGGTTAAAATTTTGTATGTTAAGCCAGTACAAGTAGTACATAATGATTTTGATAGTTTAATTAGTGATGATACTAATAAGAATGTAACAAGTAATAGTGATAATAATAGTAATAATGGTACAAATAATACTAATTCTACTAATACAGGGACATCTATTACCCAGGATAGTAATTTATTTAGAAGATTTGCGAATACTTCATTGGATCAAGTTAATATAAGTCAATTAAAGGAAAGTAATTCTGATACAGTCGCTTGGCTTAGTGTAGATGGAACTACTATTAATTATCCTATTGTGCAAAGTACTGATAATGATTATTATTTAAATCATTCTTATGATAAAAGTAAGAAAAAAACTGGTTGGACCTTTATGGATTATAGAAATAATCCTGATATGAGTGATAATAATACAGTATTTTATGGGCATAATTTATTTAATAAAACTGCTTTTGGTAGTATTGCTAGTATATTTAGTGTTGATTGGCAAAAAAATTCTAATAAGTCGATTTTGATAATTACAGAAAATAAAAAATATTATTATACTATTTTTTCTGCTTATTATGTTGAACCAGAGGTTTATTATTTACAAACTGTTTTTTATGATACTGATACTTATCAAGAATTTTTAAATACTATTAGTTCTAGGAATATATTAAATATTGATAATAGTGTTAGTGTTAATGATAGGATAATCACATTGTCTACTTGTACAGATGATAATACTGGTAGAAAAGTAGTTCACGCTAAACTTGTTGCAGTTTATTAGGAAAAAATAAAAATATCTATAATTAAGCCTTTATAAGGCTTTTTTCGTTCTATTGACAGGAATTGTTTTTTCTGTTACTTTAAATTTGTGAGGAGATGGTACTTTGATTATAGGTGTATTAGTAGAATTATCAAATAAAAATATTGATCGTGTTTTTGATTATTCTGTACCTAGTAATTTACGAGATAAAATTAAACTTGGTATTAGGGTAAGAGTGCCATTTGGTTTTATGGAACTAGAAGGATTTATTGTCGAAATAAAGAAGGAAAGTTCTATAGAGGTAAAAGATATACTTGGCGTTGTTGATGAAGATATTGTTTTAAATGAAGAGTTATTAGAGCTTGGTAAAAGAATGCAGGAAAATACTTTGTCTACTTTAATTAGTTGTTACCAAGTGATGTTACCTAAAGCTTTAAAAGCTAAGAATGGAAGAGTTATTAATAAGAAGTTAGATACTTATTATTATTTAAATAATAATGTTGATTATTCTAAATTGACTTCTAAACAGGTTGAAATTATTAATTTATGTTTAGAAAAGAAAAAGGTTATAAGAAAAGAGTTAGTTGATATATCGTTAAGTTCTTTAAATACCTTGGTTAAAAAAAATATTTTGATTGAAGAAAAAATAGAACATTATAGAGTTAGTTATAATGAAAGAGTTGAACCTAAGAAAGAATTAACTAATGATCAAAAACATGTAGTTAATGAAGTTTTAAGTTATGATGCATTTTATCCTTATTTATTATATGGTGTTACTGGTTCTGGTAAAACAGAAGTTTATATGGAATTAATTGAAGAGGCTTTAAAAAAGGGTAAAACTAGTATTGTATTGGTTCCAGAAATTAGTTTGACACCGCAAATGGTTTTACGTTTTCAAAAACGTTTTGGTGATAATATAGCGGCAATTCATTCGGCTTTATCTGATGGGGAAAAATACGATGAATGGAGACGCATTGTAAAAAAAGAGGCTAAGATAGTCATTGGTGCTAGAAGTGCTATATTTGTACCATTAGATAATATTGGAATGATTATTGTAGATGAGGAACATAGTGACTCTTATAAACAAGATGATTCTAATCCTAGATATAATGCAAAAGAAATAGCAATCACCAGAGCTAAATATCATAATTGTCCAGTTATATTTGGAAGTGCTACACCATCATTAGAAGCTTTTGCGAGAGCTAAAAAGGGAGTTTTTAAACTTTTACAATTACCTAATAGGATTAATGGAAAAAAACTTCCGAGTATTAAAATAATTGATATGAATGAGATGATGAAGAAAACTAGAGGACATTTTTCTTTAGATTTACTTGATGCAATAAGAGTAAGAATTGAAAGAAAAGAACAAGTTATTTTACTTCTTAATAGGAGAGGATATTCATCATTTGTAACCTGTAAAAATTGTGGCTATACATTTAAATGTCCTAATTGTGATATTACACTTACTTATCATAAAACAAGTAATACATTAAGATGTCATTATTGTGGATACGGTACAAAAGTATATACAACTTGTCCAGAATGTAAGGAAGAAGCTATTAATGATTTAGGTGTTGGTACAGAAAAAATAGAAGAAGAATTAAATAAACTTTTTCCAGATAGTAAAATTTTAAGAATGGATTTTGATACTACTAGTAGAAAAGGTATGCATGAAAAAATGATTAAAGCTTTTAAAAATCATGAATACGATATTTTACTTGGAACACAAATAGTTAGTAAAGGACTTGATTTTGATAATGTTACTTTAGTTGGAGTAATAAATGCTGATACTAGTTTAAATATTCCAGACTTTAGAAGTAGTGAAAATACCTTTTCTTTATTAGCACAAGTTGCTGGAAGAGCTGGTAGAAGTGATAAAGAAGGACAAGTTGTTATTCAAACATTTAATCCAGATCATTATGCAATTCAATATACTAAGAATCATGATTATAT
>CAVIRY010000020.1:0-2869 GCA_963645255.1 bacterium | reverse complement strand
TATTTCTAATAATTTTTCAAAGAGAAAACCGGTATAACACCAAACATTAAGTCCTAATTCTTTAGCGGCTTTACAAATTTCTAAACAAGCTTCGCTTTGACACATTGGATCTCCTCCAGATAAAGTAATTCCATCTTGGCCTTCTAAGTTCTTTAACTCTTCAATTACTTCATCAACATCTACTAAACATCCAGCATTAAAGTCATGTGTTCCTGGGTTATGACAGCCTTTACAATTATGAGGACACCCTTGAGTCCATATAACTGTCCTTATTCCTTCTCCATCAACAATAGAATCAGGTTGTAAATCTGCGGCTAATCTAATTTCCATTTACTTTGTCTCTTTTAATAGTTCTTTAATTCCAGAATGTTTAACACGATCTTTCTCTTCTGCTCTTTTACCATTATTAAATCTAGAAACATCTCCTGCTAAATATCCAGTAACTCTTCTAATTCTTTCAAATTTTTCTCCTTCACCAACTATTTTTTCCATAAAATATTCCTCCTATCTTTTTATTTTTAATTTATATTTTTATCTTCCACAACACTCAGGTGCTGTAATTTGTTCTACTGGTATTCCTTCAAATTCATGTCTTCCACATCCTGGACAAACATCATTAATTACACCAACATATCCGCATACTGGATCTCTATCTACTGGATGATTAACTGCACCATATCCAATACCAGATTCTTTCATTATACGAATAACTTTTTCAAAAGCATCAACGTTACTAGCAACATCTCCATCTAATTCAATATATGAAATATGTCCACCATTAGTAAATTCATGATAAGGTGCCTCAGTCTTAATCTTATCAACAATACTAATATTATAATAAACCGGTACATGGAATGAATTTGTATAATATTCTCTATCAGTAACACCTTTTATTTTTCCATAAATTGCTTTATCAATAGCTGTAAATCTTCCAGATAATCCTTCAGCTGGTGTAGCTAAACATGCAAAGTTAAGATTATTTTGTTCTGCATATTCATCACATTTATTTCTCATAAATTGAATTATTTCAAGTCCTAATTTTTGACTCTTCTTATCTTCACCTTGATGTTTACCAGTTAAAGCTTTTAAACATTCAGCAAGACCAATGAATCCAATTGATAAAGAACCATGTTTCCATACTTTTCTTAATCTATCAGTAGGTTTTAACTTTTCACCATTATTCCAAACTCCTTGTCCTAATAAGAATGGGAAGTTATATGAATGTTTACTACATTGTACTTCAAACCTTTCAAGTAATTGATCACGAACCTTATCCATAATTTCTCCAAGTTCTTCATAAAAACCTTCCATATCTGCTTTATCTCTTTCTTTTAAAGCTATACCATGTTTAATACCAAGTCTTGGTAAATTAATTGTTGTCCATGATAAATTACCTCTACCAGTAACTATTTGATTATCAGGAGAAGTAACATCTCCAATAACACGAGTACGGCATCCCATATAAGCTATTTCTGTATTTATATCTCCTGGCTTATAGTATTGTAAATTAAATGGAGCATCAACAAATGCAAAGTTAGGGAAAAGTCTTTTAGCTGATACTTTACAAGCTAACCTAAATAAATCATAGTTAGGATCTTCTTTATTATAGTTAACACCTTCTTTTACTTTAAATATTGAAACTGGGAATATTGGAGTTTCTCCTCTACCAAGTCCTCTATCTGCAGATAATAAGAAGTTTCTAATAACCATTCTACCTTCTGGAGAAGTATCAGTACCAAAGTTTACAGATGAAAATGGTACTTGAGCTCCAGCTCTAGAATGCATCGTATTTAAATTATGAATAAACGCTTCCATTGCTTGTTGAGTAGCTCTATCAGTTTTTTGTACAGCCTTCTCACTTGCTAATTTAAATATTTCTTTTACTCTATTAGATCCTTTTTGATAATCAGAAAACTCTTCTAAATTAACATCGATACTTTCTACTTTATCAATTTCACGAATAATTCTATCTATATTAATAACACCAATAAAACCATCTAAATCTAAAAAGTCATATATAGTTTGTTTAAATTGTTTCTTAAATGTTTTTAAAACACCAGGTGCTAAATAATAATCAAGTGCTGGTATTGCTTGTCCACCATGTTGATCATTTTGATTAGCTTGAATAACTATCGCTGCAAGTGAACTATAAGTTGAAATATCTTGTGGAGGTCTTACATATCCATGACCTGTATCAAATCCATTTTTAAATAATTTTGATAAATCTATTTGACAACAAGTAGTAGTACCCATTGCTAAAAAATCCATATCATGAATGTGAATTTCACCTTCATCATGCATTTTTGCATACTCTGGTTTCATTAAATATGCTTTAGCAAATTCTCTAGAAACAGTAGATCCATATTGAAGCATAGTACCCATTGGACTATTACCATCAATATTAGCATTTTCTCTTTTAGCGTCTTCTTCATTTGCTGATTTTAATCCTAAATTTTCTAATGATTTTAAAAATTTATGAGTTTTCTTATCATCAAAGAATGATTGACGAGATTGAGTTCTTCTTTCACGATATTCAGAAAATGATTTATAAACATCTTCATATCCTTTTAAAGATAATTCTTCTTCAATAAAATCTTGAATTTGTTCAATTTGAAATTTATCTGTATTCTTAACTTCTTTTTCAATTCTTTTCAAAACTGCTTGATAAACTTTTTGAATATCTTTAGAATCATACTTACGAAGTTTCTCATCTTCCCCATTATCTATTTCTACACTATCAAAACCCTTTTTTATTGCTAAAGCTATTTTAGTCTCATCAAACGGAACTTTTTTTCCATTTCTCTTAATAACCATAATATTTTCTAATTTGTCGCTTACTTCTACCATAATTTAACCTCCACCATTAAGT
>CAVIRY010000019.1:0-4591 GCA_963645255.1 bacterium | reverse complement strand
GCTTAGTATTAGGAAATTTAATGAATGCAGCTCATAGTTTAGGAATAGGGTCTTGTTGGATAAATAGAGCAAAAGAAGAGTTTGAAACAGCAGAAGGAAAAGAACTATTAAAAGAATGGAATATATCTGAAGAATACGTTGGAATTGGACATTGTATATTAGGTTATCCAGACCAAGTACCATTAAATGCAAAACCAAGAAAAGATAATTATGTAACAATAATAAAGTAAAAAAAACGTAGATTTTTCTACGTTTTATTTTATACAAACTACTATTCATTATCACATAAATAGGCGCTTTCTTTTAACTTATAATCATCACCATTCTTATCAATAGTAATAGCCTTATCATTTGTATCAATTATAATCCTATCTTCAGTTTCACTGACTATAGAATACTTATCAGTGTAATTTTTAATATTACACTTACTATTAACATTTACATATAATTTATTTTCAATTTCTACATATTTATTATAACTATTAAGGTTACTCATCGTATTAGAATATAAATCACCAGTATAAGTACTATTTATAAGCCTTTGTAATGATTCTATACTCACAACATCATCACTAACAAGAAACTTATATCTAATATTTTCTATAGAAACACTTGGAACATCTTGTACTTTGGGATTACCATATATTAAATTAGAAATCATATAGTCGTTCTTCAATAATTTTAAAATTTTTGAAGAACTTTTATTTTCTTGACCAGATTCATTTTTATTAGAATTAGAAATAAAAACTAAAATAATTCCAGAAAATATAAGTAGTGTACCTAGCACAAATAAAATACTTAAAAATAACTTTTTCTTTTTCATGTAAAACTCCTTATACTTTATTTTCTTAAATAATAAATATACCAATCATAATAATAATAGTCTTCATAATAATACGTTGTTTTTTTACACGTATATCCATAAGTTGTACTTTCAATTTCACCAGATATACAATAATACAATGTGTTATTATTTAAATCAACAGCCGTTTCTGAGTAACCGACAGAATTTGCTTTAGCTCCATTAAAATTACATGTAGCAGAACTTATAATTGGAATCATCATACTGTTAGTACCCTCAACACCATTGATATCTGTAGCACCATTATTTAATTTATCCATTAAATAGTTACATATTCCTTCTACACCATTATAAGTTACACCAGAATGAGATGAATAATAATTAGTACCAGAAGTAGTTCCCGTAGTAGAACCATTACAAATGGTTGATGTAGATTCACTTGCCGCAACCATTAACTTTTTCATCCCATCATTAGCGGGTAATGTGTTAGTGCCATATCCAGCGATTTTAGAACTGAAATATGAATAATTTTCATACCAATCAGTACTAAATATTCCGTAATAGGTATTACTATTGCCATCCTTTTTATAATACGTAAAGCAAAGAGATTTTAAATCTCTTGAATACATATTTGAATTTGAACAATCAGCACTATTAGAACAATTTTGCGAATTTTCTGTTCTTTTTGTTACTATATCATATAGACTATCTACTGAAGTATAATCATCATATTCATCGGAACAATAAGTTTGCTGTCTTTCACAAATATATTCATTTTTATTTTTCCATCCTGATGAAGTATTAAGTTCCCATTTTCCTGAACTATTCTTTTTTAAATCACATACACATGTATCGTTTTGAAGTCTATAAGAAGAGGCTTCACAATAATATGAACCATTTTTTTCAACAGGTTTACCAGCAGGGCATAAAGTAATACTATATACAGGATATGTTGTTGGTTTTTCTTTTTGTCTAGTTCTAACTCCAGGAGTACCGGTTATTTTAATCTTTCCATTACTAGAAATACTAACTGATGATATAGTGCCATAATTTTCTGTTTTGGAAATAATGTGTATGGCACTAGAACCAGTAGTAAGATTAATAGTAGAGGAAGTATCTGGCTCCCCATACTCATTTTCATAATCATTAATATATAGTGTTGAAACATTGGATTCATTTCCAGCTAAATCAGAAGTCTTAATAGCGTCATATCCATTCCAACCTGTTAAAGAATAAGCATTACAAAAAGATGATTGAGGGCAAGTAACCCAAGTACTAGTATTATACTTTCTACAAGACCAGTCATCGATACCAGAAGTCTTCTCAGTAGCAGTAGCTTTTACAGTTAAACTACTTTCAGATCCGGTAATAGAACAATTTGCATAATACTCAGTAGCAGTAACCGTAATACTTTTACTTGTTAAAATAGAAAGTAACTTATAAGGCAAATCCAAACGTATAAAAATACCTAAAGTGAAAATAAAACACATACTAAAAAATACAATTTTATATTTCATATTCATATATTCACATCCTCGTATATAAAATAGAAAAGCAATCAAATAATCTCACTTTTATTATTCAACACAATTGTAAAGACTTCCATCTAATTTATATTTTCCTTTTTCCTTTACAACTTTAGCTTCACGTCCATTACTTTTAACCATGGTATTATTATCCTTATCAATATAAGTACTTATATTTTTATCATACTTAGAAACATCACACTTACTATTAACACTAACATATATATCACCATTATATTCAATATATTGATTGTACTTATTAACATCTTCTTCAAAATATGTATGTGTAAGTCCAGTATAAGTATTATCAATTAAAGAATAGGGATAATTTAAAGACTTATAATCATCATAATCGATTCCTATGTATTGTACCTCATCATCAATAAAATAAGCTTCCTTTGTCTTAGGAGTACCATATAAAATATTTGAAGCTTTATAATCATTTTTAACCAGTTTTATAATTTCATCATCAACAGTATTAGAAACTTCAAAGTTAAACTTACCGGTGCATATTAGAATAATTCCTGCAGCAACAAGGAAAATACCAATAATTTCTAATACTAATATTAAAACTTTTTTCTTCATAAAATCACTATCCTTAATTTTTATAATAATAATCTACTGTGTAACTATAACAATAGTTTTCAACATCTTTGTAGCATTTATATTCGCCATTATCATATGTGATCCCATTATAGAAATTTTTATCACAGTAGTAAAAATAATCACTATTAGATGAATCATCTTTCTTATAATAACTAGTGCTTGAATAAATAGGATTAGTCTCATCTGGTGCTTTAGAATTAAAATTACATGGTGCAGATCCAATCATTGGAACAACATATATAGTTTCTGAACCATACGCGGTTTTTATTCCTACGGAAGTTGATAATCCTTTCGCCTCAAGAGCCTTACAAGCTGCTGACATTGTATTACCTGATACATAGCTAGAACTAGGAACATCATCAGTAGAAAAATCAGCAAGTTTTTTTATAACAGTATCAGTTCTTGCATAGTCATTATATTTAATAATGTATGAGGAATAATCATTATAGTTTGTTATATCAACATCTATAACTTTTGTAATGTCAGGATAATATGTATACTTTTCACTATTAGTAGGTCGAGTAAAATTACAAGAATTACCCCATTCATTAGGCGAACCAACGCAAGTCTCTCCAACCTTCGAATCTTTTACTCTGTTTGTTGCTTTTGTATATTTATCTTTATCATTATCACTACTTTTAAAAGTATCAATACAATAAGTTTCTCTTCTTCCACAAACACCAGGCGAATTATCCCATACTACCTCAAGATGACCAGTACCATCATCTTGCATAGCACACCAGCAAGTATCATTCTGTAGACGATAGCTCTCAGCTTCACATTTACCAGAGCTTGAATTATACGTTCCAGCACTACAAACTTTTTTTCTATCTCTAGTAGCAGAGAAATATTTCCTTATAGAACAAGAATCGCCAGTGCCAGTAACAGCAATTTTATTATTATTATTTATACTAACAGTAGAAATACTACCTTGAGTAGCACTGGAACCAATAATAATTTTAACTTCTCCAATACCATAGTTAGATTTACTAACAGAACTATAACTTTGTACACCTTCTATTGTTACCCGATCCTTTTTATAGAGATAACTAATTTCAGATACATTACCAGCATTATCATAATTTCTGATTTGATCATATCCAGAATCAGCATTTATTTTATAAGTGTAACATTCACTAGAATTAGCACACTGTGTCCAAGTACCAGATGACCTATTCCGACATTCCCAGTAGTTAACACCAGAAGTTCTCTCCGTGGCTTTAAAAGTAAAATTATAACTACCAGAAGTCTTCCCATCTATAGTACAAGTACTAGAACTTGCATTAACTTGTTTTTTAGTAGAATTACTTTTATTTACTTCTAAACCAATAGAGAAAATAGATAATAATACACAAATCAATATAAATATACTAGTATTATATTTTATATTCATATTTTTTTTAATCCTTTTAACATGCTTTTTCTTCATAGAACACATCCTCTACCATATACAATATATCTATATTATAGCAATACTACACAATAAAGTAAATAAAGCAATTTAACATTTCAGGATAAAATAATGAATAAAAATAAAAATACTTAGTTTGGTCAGTATTTATAGGACTTTACTAAGTTTTTTTTGTATGAAAACCGTTTATATGATACTCTTATTATGGTGATTATTATGGCAGTACCATTTAAAGATAGATTAAAT
>CAVIRY010000018.1:0-2529 GCA_963645255.1 bacterium | reverse complement strand
GTGTTTTTATTTTTACTTATTTTTTTTTATTACTTTGAACTTTCCTATAAGATAAAAAAAACTTTTTAGAATTACCTAGAAAGTTCTTTTAATTTACTAATATTTTTCTTAAATGAAATTAAGAATTCATCAATTTCTTCTTTAGTAGTTAAATAAGATAAACTAATTCTAATACTATGACTAGCCCTTTCTTTATCTTTAGTAACAGCATAAACTGCTAATGAATAATTACCAGTAGAACATGCTGTTTGCGTTGATATATAAATATCATCTTGTTCTAAAGCATGTAACATAGTCTCTGACTTAATCTTTTTTAAACTAATATTAACAATATATGGTACACAATATTTATTGCTGTTAATTAAAACATCTAATAAAGATAATCTCTCCAAAAGATAATCATGTAACTCTACTACTTTATTATATTTCTTATCAAAATCAACATAACATAATCTTAATGCCTTTGATAAAGAAACAATTAAAGCTAAGGCTGGCGTACCAGACCTAAAAACAGTAGTAGATTTACCTCCATGTATCAAAGGTTCTAATGTAATATTTTTCTTCTTGATTAGACAACCAATACCCTTCATCCCATAAAACTTTTGTCCCGAAATACTAGCAAGATCGACATATGATAAATCAACTTTTAATTTACCAATAGCTTGTGTCATATCGCTATGAAAATATATTTTAGGATAATTCTTCAAAATTTTACTAATTGCCTTTATATCTTGGCAAACACCAACTTCACTATTAACAGCAGCAATAGTTACAAGAATGGTATCATTTCTTATAAGATTTCTTAAATCATCTAAATCAACTAAACCATTAGAATCAAGTTTAACATAACTAACTTCATAACCAAATTGTGTTTCTAAATATTTAACAGTCTCACTCACAGATGAATGTTCAAGTTCTGTTGTTATAATATGTTTTCCATGATGCTTAAAACAAATTCCTTTAATAGCTAAATTATTGGCTTCACTAGCCCCAGATGTATAAATAACTTCACTACTATCAACATTTAATACATCAGCAATTTGCTTAGTAGCAGCATCAATCAATTTTTTAGCATCAGTTCCAAGTTTATGTAAAGAATTAGGATTACCTATATAATTTCTAGTAACCAAGTCAAAAGTATTTAAAACTTCTTCATTAACAGGTGTAGTAGCACTATAATCTAAATAAATCATTTTAATACCTAATTATTTATCCCCTGAAATATTATAAAGATCATAATTAAGCTTAGTCATAGCTAATTCAATAGTCATAATTTTTTCACTATTATCTAATTTTTCATCATCCATTAAAACTTTAATTAATTCATCAGCTACTTTAATTATTTCTTCCTTATTCTTATGTAAAACTATTTTATCCATCATGTAGTTCACATAAATCACCTCACATTCATTATAATATTTTACAACTTTACACTACTTATTTGAATTTTGATAGTAATCTCTTTCAGCTATACTAATAGAAATACTATCTAACTCATCTGGATTATCAACTTCTTCTAATTCGAATTTTTCCTCTATCGCAATTAATAATTCTTTTAAACTACTACAGGACTTATACTCAATATTATATTTATCAAGTACATCAATTTCATTATTAGTAAGTACTAATCCATTATTAAGATTATTAAATTTAGAAGATTTAAAATCTAAATTAGAAATAATCTCATCAATATTATACTCCATTATTTCACATCTTTCGTTAAATTTAAAACTTAAAATTATCTTATTTACACGTGTAACCATTATTTTTCATATGTGTCATTAGCTCTCCTTCGGTGTATTTATCCTTTATACTCAAAGTAACTACGTCACTACTCTTAGTATTTGGATTAATTTTAATCTGTAAACCATCATTCTCATAAAATTCTATATTATTAAGAATTAACGTCTCACCAGTACTAGCATTTATTGTTACTACAATATAGTTATCACCAGAAGTAACTCTAACATCAGTATCATCTAAATATTCATATGACTTCTTTATAGCAAACTTAAAAGCTTCTAAGTACGTATCATCACTTAAATATTTATCAGGTAATATTATTGTCTTAATCAACGCCATTTTACTAATTTTATTACTATCAAGTTCAGTTCTTAGCTCTTCCTCAATAGTAATACCAAAATCATCAACTACTCTTTTACTACACTCAACATATGGCTGTTTAACATTCGCAAACAAATAAATTATAATTATGATTATTATTGCCGTAAGAATTGTTGGAAAAATCATACTCTTTTTCTTAGTCATATCACCATCACCTCTAAACTTATTATATCAATAACAAAATAATAGTCAAGGAACAAATTACAAATTAAAATTTGCCTTTTTTGGACCATCACCAATCAAATTTCCTACTTCAAAGAAAGATAAAGTAACCTCTATTCTCCATAGGCTTAAATTCGCAGCAGTCGCTACCGTACTCATTTTTTTATTATTTATTTTTTAATTACGTACATAATGTATTTTTAATCCTTCAAACATAATATTTATACTTGCATTTATATCTCT
>CAVIRY010000017.1:0-2444 GCA_963645255.1 bacterium | reverse complement strand
TTCATAACTATAAATCATTTTTCATCACCTAATATAATTTTAAAGTAAATCTCGGTAAAAGTCAATGCTTTGCCGAGATTTACTAAAATAAATGTTTTTACTATTTTTTTATATTTCCGTGGTATATTTATATCAGTTAGTAGTTCATTACAACCTACAATTTAAATAATTAGAGGTTGTCCGACTTCAACCTTTATGGCACCAGTATGATGAATATGTTCCAACCTATAGAACTTTAAATATGTTTTCAGTCTGAAATATGACTGATTTTTTTATAAGAAAATTCCCATTAGTAATTTTGATATATGTCTCAAAATACCTAGCCAGTAAAATGTTTTTAGTTTTGGAAGATGGAGGTATAAATAAATTTATTATTTCAAATGCTATGACATTGATGGTATTGAAATAATATTAACAAATACAGGATATATAGAAGACTTAAAAACAGGTACTCGTTAATTAAAATGTATAATAAACTAGTGATGTGTTTTACAATATCAATAATTTGTGCTATTATTAGTATGTAAGTAAGAAAACTTGCATAAAATAAAAAAGAGTAACATTTAATTTTGCAAGTGAATGTCGGCTCTAATTAAATAGTGCTGACACTCTATCAATGCTGAAGAGTGTCTATTTTTTTATTGCTAACACCAGTAAGGTAGAAAGTAACAAAATGATAGAAATGAGATTTAGAACTTTTATAATAAAAGTCTTAGTTTTCATCTTTATCTACCTCCTTCCTTTATTAAGAATGGAGGACGACACTCACATCAAATGTTCCTATTAAAATTATATAATAAGTAAATTTATAAAATAATCGGACAACTGAACGTTTTTATCAAAATATGTCTTAAAATCATATTAGAGATTGATATTTATATCAATTTTTTTAGAGGAAGTTGTAGATATCTACGACACTTGCATCAGTAAGTAATTTGTTTGAATTATTTGAATTTTAAATATATTTTTGGTCTGAAATATGACTGATTTTTATATTATACAATTATTTTGGTGATTATATTGAAGATGATAAAACATCTTATATGATTCTAGAAGTTTCAAAAACTATTAAGTACAAAAAGAGACAAGTTGAATATGATAGAGATAAATTTATAAATAAGCTGATGAGTATTGATTTTCCAGATAAGAATAATATACTTAAATGTTTTTATGGTATTGAAGTATAAACTATTTGGATTATTGATACAATTAGTATTAGTTTTATATGGGATACGTAAAGGAGAATAGTATGAAAGAAATGTTTAAAAGTGCTGTCCATATGTTAATAATGGATGATGGTAGGGTATTGTTACAAAAAAGAAAAGGTTCAAAATTATGGCCTGGATATTATGCATTACCTGCTGGGCATATTGATGAAGGTGAAAATCAATATGATGCTTTAGTTAGAGAAGCAAAAGAGGAGTTAGATATTTTAATTGATCAAAAAGATATTGAGAAGAGTTATGTAGTATTGAGAAGAAATTTTTTTGAAATAGATGGTAAAAAATTGGAACCTTATATCGATTATTATTTTGAAATATCAAAATATCAAGGTACTCCAAGAATTGCAGAATTAGATAAATGTGATGAATTAATATGGGCTGATATTAATAATTTACCGGAGCCATTTGTTAATTATGAAGGAGAATTTTTATCTGATAGAAGTATTACAACATATGATTGTAAAACTGATGGAGCTTATGTAAAAAGTAAATAGTTATTAGTACTTTGAAGTTTAACTGTATAATTTTTTACAAAATAAAAGGAACTTGTCTTTAAATAGTTAAGTTCCTTTTTGTTTAATTTTGTTTTTCTAATGCAAAATCTGGGCTGAAAAAATATGAGCCATATCCTGTTGCGATTCTTGTGCAGTCTTCATTTATATTTAAGTATTGTGAATAACTAGCCGTACAATTCATATCAGGTCCGCAGGTATTTGGAGCTGTTTTTAGTAATAAAGCGTTTTCTACTATGGTATATTCACCAGTGACATTAACTGAGTTTTCTTTTTCAAGAGTATAAGTTCCATCTTCTTTTAATTCTATTGTAAGATTTCCTTTTTTAAGTTCACCAGTTACAACATCTCTTCCTATAGCAACAGAACCAGTGTATTTACCAGTACATTTCCTTGTTTTAATGTAGTTATCTTTTTCTTCTACGGTTTTGTTATCATCAGTTTTACTTTCGTTGTATTGTTTATTATCTTCAGTTGCTTTTGTAGTGTCAGCACTTAAGAATTTGTCATATGTTATATATCCAGCTAGTGCTATAACTAACATTACTAGAATTGTTATTAAAACTGTGTTTTTTGTGTTGGATTTTTTTTCATTTTCCATATTTATTCCTTCTATTGTAAGATTAGTATATCACTTTTTTGTGTATTTATTTAATTTTTTTTATATATAAGGAAAGTGCGTTTAAGCTATTATTGAGCTAAAAAAAGG
>CAVIRY010000016.1:0-3642 GCA_963645255.1 bacterium | reverse complement strand
AATAAAAATAGAGGCGATACCAATAATGGAAAGACTACAAAAAGTAATTGCATCATCAGGATTAACTTCACGTCGTAAAGCAGAAGAATTAATTACTGAAGGAAAAGTAAAAGTAAATGGTCAAATAGTAACTGAACTAGGTACAAAAGTTTCAGATAAAGATAAAATATTAGTAAATAATGAGCCAATAACAAAAGAGGTAAAAGAATATTACATTTTAAATAAACCAAGAGGAGTTCTAACAACAACATCAGATGATAGATCGAGAAAAACAGTAGTAGACCTAATTCCAACTTCAGCAAGAATTTATCCAGTTGGAAGACTTGATTATGATACAACAGGATTACTAATTTTAACTAATGATGGTGAATTTGCGAATATCTTAATGCATCCTAGTAATAATGTTGAAAAAGTTTATATGGCAAAACTTAAAGGTATATTAAAAAAAGAACAAATTGATACCTTAAAATCAGGTGTTGAAATTGATGAAGGCATTACCGTATCTGCTAAAAGAGTTAAACTAAAAAAAGTAGATTTAAAAACAAATACTTGCTTAGTACAAATAACAATTTGTGAAGGAAAGAATCATCAAGTTAAAAAGATGTTTTCGGCTGTTGGCTTTGAAGTATTAAAATTAAAAAGAGAAAAAGAAGGTTTCTTTGACTTAAAAAATCTTCAGTCAGGGGAATTCAGAAAACTAACACCAAAAGAAGTAAAAAGAGTATATGGCCTAGAAGAAAACAAATAAAAAAGACACATAATGAACTATCCAAATTAAAATAATAGTTCAAACATTGTGTCTTTTTCTATTTATTTAGTAAATACATATAAAAATATAATAAAACTATTCCACAAAATATTAAAGCTCCAAGTACTAGTGTCAAAAGACTAGTAGTCTTGTCATTACAATCTCTTAATATATTAAGGTAATTATCAGGATTTTTTAATTTTATTTTTTCTATTTTTTTACTATATATTTTCATATATATCATATTAGAACAAGTCATATAAAAGACCCTTACCATAATAAATAGTAGTAAAAACTTAAATATAGAAAGATCAAAAGTAGTAATACAAAAAAAGTAAAATAGTACATCTATTATTGCACAAAAAACACCGAGAAAAAGTAATCTATTAAAACAAAAATAAAATGGTCCAAGGAAAAATATTAGAAACGTATTTTCATTATGACAAATAGTATCAAATCTATCTCCTAAATATATTTCAATGTCTGTTGCACTAGGATTCTTTTCAGTTTTAGTTATTGTGTTACCATTTTCCATGTGACCACAGTATAAACAAAAAGACTTTGTCATTTGTTTTCCACATTTTGGGCACTTCATTTTATCAACTCCATTGTTATAAGTATAACCTAAAATTTCAAAAAAAGAATAATCTAATCAATTATTCTTCAACTTCAATAGCACCAGTAGGACAAGACTCAGAAGCATCTCTTACAGCTTGTTTTTCATCTTCTTGAATTTCTTCTTTCTTTACCTCTGATAAGCCATCATCACCAATTTCAAAAACAGTATCACATATAGCGCAACAAGCACCACAACCGATACAAGCATCTGGATTAACTTTAACTTTCATAAATATCCTCCTTACAAAATATTATAACTAAAATATTCTTTTACGTAAAGAACTAAATAGCTAATTGAGTATTTATTTAACTTATGGTAAACTTATCATAGTAGAAGGTGATTAGTATGGCGAGTAGAATGGATCGATATAAAGATGAAAATCCAAAAACATATAGTCGTTCAAATAAAAATCAAGAATTATATCAAAATCTTGGTAACAATACTAGATATACTAGTATAACAGATGTTACAAGTGTAAATGCTATTGACCTAGAAAATGCTAAAAGTCGTGCTAATACTAGGGAAGGGTATCATCAAATTAAAGAATTTAATCAAAATATTCAGCCAGTACCAAGAGTAAAAAAAGAATTAGAAGACTTTAATCATTTATATAAAACTAGGGAAAATAGAATATATGATGTTAATAGAGTTCTAGAAGAAGCAAGGAAGAATCGTATTGAAGCTGATGAAAAAGAAGAAAAAAGGAAACTAAAAGATAGTAGTTACAATATTATCACAAGTTTAAATAAAGAAGAACTAGAAAAATATCGTAAAGAAAAACTAAATAAAGTTTATAGACCTGATGATGATGAAATAAAAGAATTAATAAATACAATTACTTCTAAGACTTTAGCTGGCGAAATAGATCAAGCAACTAGCGTCAATTTATTAAGTGATTTAATGGCAACTAATATCCTTGATAAAGTAGAAAAACCAGAGCCAGAAGATGATGAGGAAAAAGACAAAACACAAGAACTATCTCAAGAAGTTTTAAATAAAGAACAACTTGAAAAAGTAAATGAACAAGCAAGTAAATTAGAAGAAAAGACGGAAGAAATTGTGGATGAGAATTTAAAAGGTGCTGATACAGATTTCTATACAAGAAGTATGGATTTATCTGATAAAGACTTTGAAATGGATGATGAATTTAAAGAAAAGAAAATGCCAGTAGCATTAAAAATTATACTTATATTAATAGTACTTGCTGTACTAGGAGCATCAGCTTACTTTATCTGGTTAACATATTTTAATTAAAAAACATTAATATTTATAATTTTATATAGATTTAGTGTTTTTTTTTGAATAATATAAGTGAAAAGTAATTATAAAGACAAATAAAGATAAAACTCTTTTTTAAAAGAGATTAATTGTGCTATTATATATATAGAGCAAATTTAGTGAAAGTGACGTGTTAAAATGAAGTTAAATTTCTTAGTTAATGATTATATTTTAATTTGGAATATATTATTTCAGGCTTCTGTATCAGAACCTATATATAAATTGAAACAAAAATTATGGGCAACCTATAAAGAACAATACAATAATACTTATAAAGATAGAGTAACAATTTTAAAAGATGTAAAGAACTATATCCCAAATGATGATACTATATATAATATAATGTTAGAATCATCTGAGTATCAAGAAATTTTAAAAAGAGTAGAAAAATATCGCTTAGAAATTATTAAATTATGGAATAGAAAAATATCAAGTCAATTACAAAAAGTAATAAAAAAAGATATAGATGATTATTATGTATACTTAATAGACAATCGTTTAGAAATATTAGAAAATCCAACAATATCTTCTCAAAAACTTGATGTAATAATTCTAGGTAAAAAAATACCTGAAAATGAACCTAGTAAGTTGATTATTGCGATACTTGAAAGTATCTTAAAAAAAGAATTAAATATTTATAAAGAAATTGATGGTGTAATTGCCGATGCTATTATCGAAATGGCTGTAGAAAATGAGTTAGCAACCCTTATAACTTCCAATAGTCATTACTGGCTTGGTAATGAAAAACTAATAAATATTAAACGTCAAATATATCCATTTTGGCTAATGTATTTAGGTGTTCCAAAAGAGAATATGATAAAATATATGAATCGTGATAAAATATCATTCGATGTAGAAAAATTTCCTTATGAAAAAAGATTAAAAGATATGGATATTTCTCAATTTATTGAGTTTTGTATAATGAAGAAAAGAAGTCTAATTAGAGAAGAACAATTAGATTTAATATAACAATATAGAAAGAATGATGGTAGTATGG
>CAVIRY010000015.1:0-4119 GCA_963645255.1 bacterium | reverse complement strand
CCCTAAAATAGTAGAAGGATTATTCGAAACATTTACTTTACTTTCAGTAGTAAAAAGTTTTTTTCCCTTCGCAATTACTGCCTTAGTAACAATTTCTCTATAATTAGCCATACGTAAACCTCCTAATTTAATTTATGCTAAAGATATAAAATATTACCAAAAAACATATAATTTTTTTAAAACAAAAATTGCATTCAAACTAAAATGCAATCTTCATTTATTCAAAACTTCATAAAAATAATTATTAAGTTCATCTTTTACAAACTCAATTTTTTCATTGACCTTTTCTAGATACTGCATATAAATAACATAAATAGGTATATTATTTAATTCTTCTTCTAAACTCTTAAGTTCAGCAAATATCTCTCGGTCATTTGTATTAACATATTTTTTCTGTAATTTCTTTATCTTTTCAATTAATAATAATAACTCTTCATTAGAAGACATAGTATTTTTTAATTCTATACATTTTTTATAATCATCACTATTAATAATAGTATTAATAACTTCTTTTAATACATCATTCAAATAGCTTCACCATCTAAACTCCAAGTTTTAGCCTCAATTACTTTTACCTTAATAATGTCTCCTTGTACAACTTCTTTTTCACTTAAAAAATTAATAAGTTTATTAGTATCTGTATATCCATAAAACATATTATCTTTTTCAGAAACACCTTCCACTAATACTTCAACTATTTTATTTTCGAGCTTTTTATTATTTTCCAAGAAATATTTATTAACAACTTTATTAAGTCTTTGTAATCTTTCTTCTTTTTCTTCTTCACTTACGTCATCTTTTAATAAACAAGCAGGAGTTCCTTCTCTTTTAGAAAATATAAATGTAAAAGCATTATCATATTTACACTCTTGAACTAAACTCAAAGTCTCTAAAAAATCCTCTTCAGTTTCTCCAGGAAAACCTACAATTATATCAGTAGAAATCGCAACACCTGGAACAGTATCTTTAATTTTATTAAACAATTCTAAATAACTTTCTCTAGTATAACGTCTCCCCATTAACTTTAATATTCTACTAGATCCAGACTGTACTGGTAAATGAACACTTGGCATAATATTTTTATATTTACCAATAACTTCTACCATATTATCTGTAAAATCCCAAGGATGAGAAGTCATAAATCTAACTCTTGGTATATCCTTTTTCGCAATATCTTCTAATAAATTACCAAGTGTATAATCATCATATAAATCTTTTCCATAAGCATTAACATTTTGTCCAAGCAAAGTAATTTCTTTATATCCATCTTTTATAAGTTCATCTACTTCTTTTAAAATATCTTCTTTAGCTCTACTTCTTTCTCTTCCTCTAGTATAAGGAACTATACAATATGTACAAAACTTGTTACAGCCATAAATAATATTAACATAAGCCTTATAATTATTAGTTCTAATAACAGGTAATCCTTCTACTAAATCACCTTCTTTAGAAAATACCTCTATTTGTTGTTTATTCTCCTCTATTGCTTTATCAATAATACTAGGTAACTGATACATGTTATGAGTACCAAAGACAAAGTTAACCCATGGATATTTCTTAATAATTTCTTCAACAACACTAGCTTCTTGTGCCATACATCCACAAAGTCCAACTATTAAGTCTTTTTTTTGTG
Source organism: bacterium (assembly GCA_963645255.1). GTDB lineage: Bacteria > Bacillota_I > Bacilli_A > RF39 > UBA660 > CAG-877. The sequence continues at coordinate 2,486 of CAVIRY010000015.1, read as the reverse complement.
TCTTTAAATGCTTAAGTCTACCTAACATACCAAATGCTTTATTATGAGCATTTTCTCTAATAGAACAAGTATTTAAAAGTACTAAATCAGCCTCTTCATAATTACTAGCCTTTTCAAATCCAAGTCCAGTAAGTAAAGCTTCTATATTTTCACTATCATGTTCATTCATTTGACAGCCATAAGTCTTCAAATAAAAAGTCTTACCCTTATATTTATCTTTAATTTTACTATCAAATTTAAAGTCAACTCTTTTATAATCTTTATCTTCTCTACGTCTAGCATCTTTATAGCTTGGTAAATGCATAAATATCACTTCCATTCCTAAAATATAATAACTTAAAAACAAAGAAAAAGCAACTAAGCAGTTGCCTCCATTGACGAATTAATTATATTCTCTAAAGTCTTAAAACCATTTTTTTTCATTAATTCACTTTTAATTTCATCTAAACGTTCAATTATAATCTCTAAAAGCTTAGTCATACTAGGAACAAGTTCTTTCTTTTCCAAGTTTTCAACTATTACTTCTAAATTATTAAGTTTAGAATACTTACCATAGTAAACATTATTTATACATGCATTACATAATTTCTTAAAAGATGAAACATCAATATTATTAAATCTTTTATCTTCTAAGATTTTAAACGCACAACAAATATAATTACTATTGATAGCTTTATCCAACACTGTTTCTCCCTTATTATTCTTAATATTAGGAAGATAGTTTTTCTTTTTTACTAATTGTTCAACTATTTTAATAGTTGCAACAGAACTATCAGAAACTAGAATATGTCCAAAGGTATCTCCTTCAACATTCTGATGATTAACATCCCAATTTCTTTTCTTCATTAAACGAAGAACTAAATCATACTGTCTAGCCTTCAACAATCTAGTAACAACATCGTTACCAGCCCCATCACAAACATTTACGTCAACCTTATTTTTATCTATTAATATTTCAACTACATCGTAGTATCCATGCTTAATAACATTAAAAATCAGGGACGGATCTGTAGAACAAGCATTTATAGCTTGTTGCTTGTCATAAAACATTTCAAACACCTCTTTGTTCACGTGACAGTTATATATTCTACCAGAACATTTGCATTTTGTCAAATTCAACCCTTCTTTCTACCTATTTTAATTATGTAAAAAACATTAAAATTCTATACAAAAAAAGGAAAAAAAACGGTTAAACCGTTAACTAAATTTTATTATTTTTATCTAGAGTTTTATTAATAAAAGTCTCCTCTGTAACTTCTGATTTGAGTTTGTTTTTAACCAAGTATCTATGAAATAAGTCATTACCAACAGCCAATTTTCTATTATGCATCAAAAGAACAATCAAAATAATAGTAGTTACTAAAGAAAAAGATAAAATACCAGTCCATGGTAAAACTTTTAATAATTTAATACCTTTTCTTTTAGGATCAGTTCCATCCTTCAAAGGATAACCAAGTTCACTAAATGAAGAAGCCTTATCAATAAAAGAAATAGAAGCCTCATAATAACTATTCTTCATATTGTTAGAAATAATTTTTTTTAATTCTCCTATACGCCTATTATTAAACATGTCATTAGCCCTACCCGTAGTAACTATTGAAACTCTATTATAATAAAAATCAAATAATAACAAAATACCATCATGACTATCAGAAATACCAAACGTATTATAATCATAAAAATTCTGACCATATGCAGTAGCACTATCTTTAGGATTATCCTTAATAGTAACAATTACCATATCCATACAATAAGTATCAATATATTTAGAAACCATTTTATATAAATTTTTCTCCTCAAAAGAAGAAAACTTACTAGCAAAGTCATAAATTTTCTCACTACTATCAACTAAAGGAGTACTCAAAACAGCTTCCTTATTACTATCAGTAACATATACATAACTAGGAACACCATAATCATCTTCTGTTCTAATTTGATACTTACTAGATGCATAAACATCAACAATATTAAAAGTAAAAACAAAAATAAATATAATAAAAATAAATCTCTTCATTTAAAACACCCTATATATAAAATACATAACTAGACTTGTTATTATAAAAAGTCCTATAAATAATAAAATACTAAAAATAACTACTTCTTTAATTTCAAAAACAGTATCAATAGTATTAAATATAACCTTTCCTGTTTGTCCATTTACAATAAACATATAATTTTTATTTCTATATTTTGTATTAAGTATAAAAACAGGCAATAATACACTTTTAGTAGAAATACTAGTAACTTCAAGACCATTATTATTTAATACATTTTCTTGATGTTTAACACTATTAGAAGCAAAATTTATGCTAGTATCCATACATTTAGTTTTAACCTCTTCCAACTTATTATCACTATCTAAATCAAAAATTCCGACTAAAATATCACCAACTTCACCAAAATTACATAGTTTCTTATAATCAAAAGGTTGTATTTTTATAAAAAAATCAGATAAAGAAGAAATACCAGAACACATTATATTATTA
>CAVIRY010000014.1:5585-9373 GCA_963645255.1 bacterium | reverse complement strand
ACTTGAATAGTTAATCTTTCCACTAAGTCATCTGTAATATATGGATTCTTTTTTGTTGATGGTTCATTATAGTTTAGTTGTTTTTTTGACCAAGAAAGTAATTGTTCTTTTGAAATATTTCTAACATTAAAACTATCTGCATTATTTAATTTTTCTTTTATATAATTTATTAGTTTATCATTTTTATTAACTATTGCGTAATCATTCATAGATTTTAATAATACTGGGTGAGCATCTTCTATATCTTTATGATCTTTTTTTATTAAGTCTATGACACTATCGTAAAAATAATCATCAAATATAATATCTGTTAAGATATGAATTAAATATCCAGATAAGAAAGTAGTATCATAGTTGTTCTTTTCCTTATTATAAAAGTCTATGATATTTTGACGCCAAACTTTCAAATTTTTATCTCTTAAGTGAGAAGTCCATCTTTTTTCTTTAGGAGCAAAACCATTTAAGTTTACAGCATCTGGTGATAAGACGCCTAAATAGAAATTAGGTGTATCTAAATATTTATTTTCTTTGGCAATATTATAAGCTACTTTTTCATGAATAAATATATTAGGCACGTTTTACACCTCTTTCCTTAGCTAAAGCTGTTTCTACACTAACTCTTTGTACTGCTGTTAAAGCGGCAATTAAGCAAATTGTGAAACTACCACCATAACTAATAAACGGTAATGGTACTCCAGTCATTGGCATTAAACCTAATATACCCATTAAGTTTACAGCTACATGAAGAAATATGTATATAGCAACACCGTAACATATAGTACTTCCTTTATTGGTAGGGCTGTTTCTTCCTATGATTAATATTCTATATAAAACTATCATATAACCTATTAGTAATAAAACTCCAGCAACTAATCCTAGTTCTTCTACAACTACGGCGTAAATAAAGTCTGTATATGGTTCTGGTAAATATAAATACTTTTGAGTTGAATTACCAAGTCCCTCACCAGTTAAGCCACCATTATTAATGGCTATGTAACTGTTACATACTTGATTTCCAGAATCTAATAAGTCTGCACATGGATTAGTAAAATTAAGACGTTCTTGTTGCCTTTCTTGTAGAAGAGTTTTACCTGATGAGATAAAGGCTACAAAAATAAAAAGCATAGAGCCTAAGGCAGCAAATGTTGTTTTTAATTTTATTTCCCTACTTATCGGTACAGCAAAAAATATGGCAGCAACGATACAAACAAAGATAATCATAGTACCAAGGTCTGGTTGTAAAAATATTAAGAAGGCAATTCCTGCACATACACATATAGGAAATAAGCTTGTACTGTATTTATTTAATTGTTTCTGATGTTTATCATAAAAACATGATAACCAGATTATAACAATAACTTTTATAAACTCACTTGGCTGAATAGATATAGGTCCTATTTCAAACCAACTTTGAGCTTGGTTCTTTGGTTTAATTATTGCTAGTAAAACTACTAAGCTTATTGAAAAAATTATTAAAAGAAACCAGGAGGCAAATCCGTAACTTTTAGTTGAAAAATTTATCATTACAAGGAACATAAAAAATCCAGCTAATAGGAAAACACCTTGTCTAATAAAGTAGTAATAAGCACTAACTTCATGTGACATATAGGCAACTACATTTGAAGCTGAAAAAACCATGATTAGGCCAAAGATAAATAATAATATAGAAATAATTAATAATGGTTTATCTAAATGCTTAAATATTTTCCCCATACCTTTTGACATCCTTCCAATATAATATAATAATATCATAATTTGTTAAAATAATTCTAATTAATTATATTATAGGTCAGTTTTATTAACATATTTTGTCAATTTACATATTTTATAATAGATTAAGAAAAGGAGGATTAGTTATGTATTATTACGGTGGAGGAACTGGCTGTTGTTCTAATATGTCAGGGTATCAAGTTCCTTATTACCCTAGTACTACTGGTAATAATAATTCAACTTATGCTATTATTTTAGTTTTATTCATATTATTAGTAATCGTAATTGGCACTCGTTTTTCGGCATAAGTTAGGCGTATAAGTACTTCTTATACGTTTTTGTTTTGTATTTTTAAGTAGGACTTTATTTTTTTTGTTTTATTTGTTAAAATATATGCAGTGCGAGGTGGAGTAGTATGTTAAAGACCAAGGATATATTAGATGAAAAGGATAAACGTCTTAAACAAGTTAGTAAAGAAGTAAAATTTCCTTTAACTCAAAAAGATAAAGATTTAATTAATACAATGATTAAGTATTTACATGATAGTCAAATTGAAGAATTAGCAGAAAAATATGATTTACGTCCTGGTATGGGTATGGCTGCTGTCCAACTTGGTGTTTTAAAAAGATACTTTGTTGTAGTTAATGAATTTGATGAAGGTGAATTTGAAACTTATATTTTAATAAATCCAAGAATTATTAGTAACTCTTTAGAAAAAATTTATGTGGAACTTGGTGAAGGGTGTCTTAGTGTTAATAGACCTGTTGAAGGAATTGTTCCTAGATATGCAAGAGTTACAATGGAAGCTTATGATATGGAAGGTAAGAAAATACATGTAAGAGCACGTGAGGAGTTAGCTATTGCTATGCAACATGAACTTGATCATTTAAATGGTATTATGTTTACTGACCATATTGATAAAAAGGATCCTTATAAAGGAAAAGACTCGATGCGTGCCATCTAGTCTTTTTTTATACTACTTCTTCTCTATCGGTTAATTTTACACTAACTAGTTTTGAAACGCCTGACTCTTGCATAGTTATTCCATATAGGGTATTGGCGTATTCCATAGTTTTCTTTTTATGTGTAATTATTAGGAACTGAGTTTTGTCACGATAATGGTTTAAATATTTACCAAATCCTGATACATTTGCTTCATCTAGAGCAGCTTCTACTTCATCAAATAAACAAAATGGTACACTTCTAACATTTAATATAGCGAATAATAATGATATCGCAGTTAGAGTTTTTTCGCCACCTGATAATAAGGAAATGGTAGTTAGTTTTTTTCCTGGAGGGGATGCAACAATTTCTACTCCTGTTGTTAACATATCTTTAGGATCTGTTAATTTTAGTGTTGCTTGTCCGCCGGAGAATAATTCTTTAAATACTTTTTGGAATTCTGTTTGGATAGCTAAGAAAGTATTTTCAAATTCTTCTTTCATAACGTCATCCATTTCATTCATAATTTCAAGTAATGTATTTTCAGCTTTTAGTAAATCTTCTTTTTGATTTGTTAAGAAACTATATCTAGTATTTACTCTTTCATACTCTTCAATTGAAGAAATATTAACCATTCCTATTCTTTTAATATTAGCACGATAAGTATTTACCTTTATTCTTGCTTCATCTGGATCTATATCAAGTTTATAATTACTTTGAGCTTTTTCAAATGTTAGTTCATAATCTTCAGAAAGAACATTTAACATATTATCTATTTTAACATCTAGTCTATTAATTGTAATTTCTAACTCTCTTGATGTTTTTTCTAGATTCTTTAAAGTGGAGTTTTTTAATTTGTACGTAGCTTGATTTTCTTCTATTTTGGTCTTTAATTCTTCTATTTCTTTTGTTTTTGATTTGATACTTAATAATAATTGTTCTTTTTTAGAACTCATCTCGTGGAATAATTTAATTAATTCTTGTTCTTTGAAAGAGACATTGTTACTGCTAATTGCTTCTAAACTTTCCCAGTCTTTTTCGACATTTGCTAAAGATTCTTTTTGTTTAGATAATTCATTATTTTTATTGTTATAAATTTCAGCTAAAGATACTTTTTCCTTTGTCATTTGATAATT
>CAVIRY010000014.1:0-5575 GCA_963645255.1 bacterium | reverse complement strand
ATTTTATCGTTTAATTCTTCTAATTTTCTTGATGTTTTTTCTAATTCATTTTTTATGATTTGTTCTTTTTCTTCTTTATATTTTAACTCTTGCTTTATAACAATTGAACTTCTTGTTTTATTTAAAGAACCACCGGTCATAGAGCCACCAATGTTAATAACGTCTCCTTCTAAGGTAATAATTTTATAACGGTTTTTAATTATTCTACTTAATCTATTAGCGGAATCTATATCTTTAGAAATTATGATGTTGCCAAATTGATTTTTGATAATGTTTTCATACTTTTTATTATAAGTTATTAGGTCACTTAAGATTGCTACAAAGTCAGGTGATGATTTAATTAGACTAAGCGTTGTCTCATCAATATTACGTTCTTTTATAACGTTCATAGGAAAAAATGTTGCTCGTCCTAAATGATTATCTTTTAAATAGTTAATTGCGACTTTGGCACTTTCTTCATCTGTTGTGATTATGAAGTTTTTATTAACAGCTGAGGCTACATTTAGAGCTTTTACATATTCATCTTCTATATTTATAATGTTACCGATAGTGTTATGAATGCCTGTTAGACTTGTTGATTTTAAAATAGTTCTAACACTGTTTGGCAAATCAGTTGACTCTTCTATTTCATTTTTTAGTGCAGTAATTTGATGGCTAAGAGAAATCAAATTTCGATCGTTTTGAGAATACTCAGAATTCAATAAATTTTTTTTGGATTTCACAGTATTTATTTCTTTGTTTAAGATTGTGATTTTTTCTTCTTGAAGTCTAGCTTCTTCTATTATACTTTTAATTTCTTCGGTAATTAGATTTATATTTCCTTCTAGTTTACTTTTTTTCTCTAATACACTTCTAATTTCTTCTTTTATTTCATCTTCTTCTTTTGTTGTTTTACTACGTTCTTTTAAAAGATTTTTCTCACCATTTATTTTTTCAACTTCCTGAGTTACTGTTAATAATTCACTATTTAAATTAGCTTTTTCTTTTTCTAGTTTTTCAAGTTTATTACTATCTTCTAATGTGGAAACATCGTTCTTAGAATTTTCGCTTGAAATAGTAATTATTTCTTTGTCTACTTTCTCTTTTTCTTCTTTTGCTGTTTGTAGTTTTTGGTTGTAGGAAGCAATATCGTAAGCTAGTAAAGCCACTTCATAGTTATCTAGTCCTTTTTTATTTTCTAGATATTCTTTAGCTTTTTCACTTTGTTCTTTCAATGGTTCTACTTGAACAGCTAATTCAGAAATTATATCATTAACCCGATCTAAATTATTATGGGTTCTATCTAATTTTCTTAGGGCCTCTTCTTTTCTTTTTTTGTATTTTAAGACTCCGGCAGCTTCTTCAAAGATAACTCTCCTGTCACTTGGTGAATTACTAAGAATTTTATCTACTTCACCTTGGGAGATAATATTAAATGACTCTTTACCTAATCCGGTATCTAGTAATAAATTAGTTATGTCTTTTAAACGACACTTTTCGCCATTAAGGTAATATTCATTTTCTCCTGTACGGTACACTTTTCTTTTTATTGATATTTCAGTGTATGGTATATTTAAAAAATGATCATTATTATCAAATATTAATTCAACACTAGCTACATTTAATGGATTACGACTTTTACTACCAGAGAATATTACGTCGCTCATGGAACCTTCACCGCGAAGAGATTTTACTGATTGTTCACCTAATACCCAGCGAACAGCATCTACAACATTACTCTTACCAGAACCATTTGGTCCAACAATACAAGTTATTTTATCATCTAGTTTTATATCCAATTTATCAGCAAAGGATTTAAATCCAGTAGTGATTATTTCTTTTAAGTACATACACTTTCACCCTAGTAATAAGTATACTATAAATCAATTTGTTAGACAAGAATTTCTTTATATACAAAGAAAAAAGAAGTTTTTTTCTTTAAAACGTTTTAGTATTAATATTTATTTTTCATCATTTTCACTTAATAATGCTTCTAGACTTAAAAATGTGTATCCTTTTTGTTTTATATAGTCTATTATGGCAGGGAGTTGTTCTTCTGTTATATTTGATAAAGGTAGAGAAATGATGGCAGAATTATAGAGTTTATCTTTTATTTCTTTGTATGGCATAGTTGTTGTTTTTATAGTTGGTATTATGGTATGTAGTTTTAATTTTGAACATAGTTCAATTACTTCTTTTTGATCATATTCAGCGTAGCAATACTTACTTTCTCTTTTAGTAATAGAAGATAGATAATTTAGGGCACTATCAAAATAAATTTCATCATACTTATTATCGTAGCTTAAAATTTCTAATTCATGATTATTTTGAGTCATGGTTTCAAAAAGTTTGGTATTATTTTCTAAAAGTAGTCCGTCAACAAAAAAAGTAGCGGTAATATTTTTTTTGATTTAATATATTTAAAATTGATAGTAAGTTTGACTTTGTATCTGTTTTAAAAACTAGGGAAACATTTTTACTTTCAGTATTTCCTTGAACAATGTACTTGTCATAATAATTATCAACAGAAATAGTTGGCTCTATTTCCTTTAATACAGTTAATACTTCGTTGTAGGCACCATATTTTTTCATTTTAGTATACGTTTTTTGATAATCAATTTCTTTGCCTGACTTTCCTGGTATTATTTTGTTTCCTATTATAGTAGCGTTTACTGGAGCTACTTTATACTTTGTATTTGTTTTTCTTATTTGTTTCATTATAGGATCGTTTTCACGAATTAATTCAATTGATTTATTTGTATAAAAGAAACTAAATAACATTAAAAGTGTAACACTTATTACTTGAATAAACTTTTTCTTATTCATATAATCACCTAGTCTAGTATATGAAAAAAAAGTTCAAATTGAACTTTTTTAGTCTTATTTATCAGTTTTCTTTTTCTTTGTGTCTTTTTTTGGTAAAGCATCTTTTCTTGAGAAGTTTTGACGACCCTTTTTATCTGGTCCTAGGGCTTTAACAATTATTTCATCACCTAGTTTAACAACATCTTCAACTTTATCTACTCTTGCCTCGGCAAGTTGTGATACATGAACTAATCCTTCACATCCTGGCCATAGTTGAACAAAGCAACCGAAGTCTTCTATTTTTACGACTTTTGCTTCATAAATTTTTCCAACTTCTACTTCACGGACAATAGACTCTATCATTTCTTTTGTTTTATTGATGATATCACGGTCAGTATGATAAATTACTACGCGACCGTCATCTTCTAAGTCTACTTTAACAGCATTTACGTTTGTTACTTCTGTAACATTTGATGCTTCACAAATTATTTTTGTTATTGTTTCTCCACCACGACCGATAACATCTTTTATCTTAGCTGGATTAATCATAAATGTTTCCATCTTTGGTGCATATTTAGAAACTTCTTTTCTAGGTTCTTTTATTTGTTTGGCAATTACTTTTAGAATTTCTAAACGGGCTTTTTTAGCTTGAGCTAAGGCCTCTTTTAAGATTTCTTCAGTAATACCTTTTATTTTTATATCCATTTGTAAAGCTGTAATACCATCTTTAGTTCCGGCAACTTTAAAATCCATGTCTCCTAAATGATCTTCCATACCTTGAATGTCTGTTAAAATTGTATAGTCATCTTCATGAGTAATTAGTCCCATGGCAATTCCAGCTACAGGAGCTTTTATTGGAACACCAGCTGCCATTAATGACATACATCCAGCACAAATAGAAGCTTGTGATGATGAACCATTTGATTCTAATATTTCTGATACTACACGAATTGTATATGGGAACTCACTTTCTGATGGAATTACTTGTGCTAAAGCTTTTTCACCTAAAGCACCATGTCCAATTTCTCTTCTTCCTGGTGCTCCATAACGTCCTGTTTCTCCTACTGAGAATTGAGGAAAATTATAGTGTAACATAAATCTTTTTTGATCTTCTAAGCCTAGGCCATCAATTATTTGATGCTCTCCTAGAGCACCTAGTGTAGTTATTGAAAGAGCTTGTGTTTCACCTCTTGTAAATAATGCTGAACCATGAGTTCTTGGTAATAAATCAATATCTGTTGACAATGGTCTTATCTCATCCATTTTACGTCCATCAGCACGTTTTTTCTCTTTTACAACGATACTTCTGAATAATTGATATTCAATATCTGATAAAACCATGTTTACTTTAGCAAGTAATTCTTTTAATTCTTGTTCTTTTAAAGTATCTTCATTTTCTTTTGTATAGATATCTATTATTTCTTCTTTTACTTCATCTATTGCGGCATATTTTTTTAGTTTATCTTTTATACGTAGAGCTTTATCCATTTTCTTAGTTGCTAGAGTCTTAACTCTTTCAATCATTTCATCATCTGGTGTTAGAGTTTCATATTCCATCTTCTCTTCACCAATTTCTTTAATGATTTTTTCTTCAAATTTTATTAATTCTTTAACAGCTTTATGTCCAAACATTAAAGCTTCTAGCATAATATCTTCAGGTACTTGTTTAGCACTTGATTCTACCATGTTGATTGCATCTTTTGTTCCAGCTACTGTTAAATCTAACTCTGATTTTTCTAATTGTTCAGGAGTTGGATTGATTACGAATTTGCCATCTACACGACCTACTTTTACTCCAGCAATTGGTCCATTAAATGGAATCTTTGAAATACTAACAGCAAGGGAAGAAGCTAACATCGCTGTTAACTCTGGTGAACAGTCTTGGTCTACTGATAGGACTGTTGAGATAACTTGTACTTCATTTTTAAATCCTTCTGGGAATAATGGTCTCATTGGTCTATCAATCATTCTTGCTGCTAGAGTTGCTGCCTCAGATGGACGACCTTCTCTTTTTATGAATCCTCCAGGAATCTTACCTACTGAATATAGTTTTTCTTGATAATTTACAGTTAATGGAAAGAAATCTGATAATAAGTTTACAGACTTACTTACAACAGCAGCTGTTAAAACTACAGTATCATTATATCTAACTAATACTGCACCATCTGCTTGTTTAGCTAATTCTCCATGCTCAACTATAATTTTACGGCCATGAAAATCTAATTCAAATACTTTTTTCTTCATTAAAACACCTCAAAACTTTCTAAAAAAAAGACACTAAAAATAAGTGTCTACTTTCTTAATCCTAATTTTTTAATTACTTCACGATAACTTTGAATATCTTTTTTAGCTAAGTATTGTAACATATTTCTACGTTGACCAACTTTCTTTAAAAGACCTCTGCGTGAATGATAATCATGAGTATGTACTTTTAAATGTTCTGTTAAATCGTTAATTTCTTTAGTAAGAATAGCGATTTGTACTTCTGCAGAACCTGTATCTTTCTCATTTTTTGCAAAATCTTTAACAATTTTTGCTTTTTCTTCTTTTGTTAATGCCATATTAACACTTCCTTTCATATTATATTAGCCAAGACCAAGTAAGAAGTCGGAAATTCTTCAAACTGGGAATTGGTAAGTAATTGTATTATACTATTAAAAATAGGCTTTTTCAAGTATTATTTTGCTTTATTTTACACAAAATATAGTACTTTCAACGACTGTTTCTTTTATTTTTTTTAATTTTATGTTATGTTTATTATGGTGATATTTAGTGAAAGATACAAAAAAGA
>CAVIRY010000013.1:0-2933 GCA_963645255.1 bacterium | reverse complement strand
AATATCTATCCAAATAAAATCAGGTATTTCACTATAACTATCTGATATACTTTTTGAAACTTCATCCTCATCCATTCCAACACTAACTAAAAATTCAATTCTTTTCTTACGACTAATTTTATAGTCTTCTTCATTTACAAGATAAGTACGATAATTTTTAAAATTACTTAAATTACAAGTTCTAACATCAAACCAAGGAATAAAGTATCTTTCATGACAGTCAATTCCTTTAGATACTTCTCTCCCATCATATCCTCTCCCAACTGCATCAATATAAACACCTACTCCTACACTAACACCAATTGATATACCAGCATATCTTTCATATCTCTTACTAGCTTCATGTGACAAATTAAATAAAACCAAAACTCCATCACTATCAAGTTCTTTTACTTTCTTAAATATTTCTAAAAGTCCATCAGTTGTACCAGATGTCTCTACACTAGCCATTGAAGATTTAGTAATTAAAGTATCATTTCTACTAGCTGTAAAACTATCACAATATTCTTTATTATTCATATAGTCATCTATATCTTTAACTATAGTTAAATCCATAATTGGACTTAAATCCGGAAAATATTTAAGTAAGTTTATCATATCCCTAGTCCTATGATAATTCATCATTTCATTTATATCATTTTTATTATTATAACTTAACATACTTATGCCTCATAATCATAATCCCATAAACCTAATTTACCAGATACATAAATAGGCTCGATTCTTTTAACATTTTCTAATTTAAAACCATATCCATCATAACTCTTATCAGTACAAACATGATGATATACAATATCATTTTTAGCAAGTAACATTTTTCTTGCCTCATCATCTATTTTAATACAGTCAGTCAAATCACAAATTGCTAAAATACAACCTGTAGGATACTCTAAATTATACATTTCAAATTTCTTCATAGCTTTCTTGTCAATACCTTTAGAAGCTTGTATTAATAATTTACCTCTATATTTAGTTTTCCAAGTCCTAAATTCATATTCTTTAATACCATTAGCAATTAAAGACGCAAAAGGTTGTTTAATAGTAATAACTTTCATAAACTCCTCCCTATCAATATAATCTGGTCTAAAAACGTAATATATACTTGCATTTACTATTCTAAACATCACTAAGCTTAATATTAACTAATCCATTTTAGTAATTAAACATTTCCCATATATAAAAACAAACTACAATAAATAGTTTAAATCAATCTGGTGCCGAATAAAGGATTTGAACCTTCGACCTTTGCATTACGAATGCACTGCTCTACCAACTAAGCTAATTCGGCAATTAACAAATTAATTATAGCAATTAATTTATTTAAAAACAATCATGTATAAAATTATCTAATATTTTATTATCAGGAATACCAAGACTACGTTTCTCATTAATAAACTCATCAAGTTCAAAACTATCTTTATTTAAAAGCCAAGGATTAGCATCAATTGCTGAAGAAACATCAATATCATATGATTTTAGTTTTCTTAAAAAAGAACTCACATCTTCAACATTTCTACTGAAATAAGCCGGATTAGAAGTAATAATAGTATGTATTTGTTTCTGAGTACATCCTATATCAATTAAAACATAAATATATTTAATCATTTCTTCTTCACTTAAATCTTGAACTTCCTCATTAGCATCAGCTATATCTAATATTTCATTTTCATTAAGATCTAAATTATATAAATAATCCATATTATCACCATCGCAATAACAATTATAGCACATAAAAACCAACTCTAACAAATAGAATTGGTATTTTATAAATATTTCTTTAAAACTTCTATGCTTTCTTCTTGCATTCTAACATATTCATCAGCTATTTTTACAACTTCTTTATCTAATTCCTTATTATTAAGAATTCTTCTACCTTCTATTATACCCATATTAGTACCTTGTAATAATAATTCTGCTATTTTAGAATTACTATTATCATTAAAAGTCTTCATTTCAATTCCCATACAGGTCATAGCTTTAGTCATTGTATTCGTCTCATGTGGCATATCATCTTCATTATATTTTTTATAAATATCTCGAATTCTGTCACTCATCTTTTTATACTTCTCATATTCACATTTTAGTACCTTAAGAAATTTTACATCCTCCACCTTATCCATTATAAAACTAATCGCATCCATTCCCATACTAGTACCCTTATTCATTTCATCTAATGCATTAATGTTTTCTTTCATAATAATCCTCCTACAAATAATATAGGCAAATTTTAACTAATTATACAAACTTAGTAATAATTACATAAGCATTAATATCTGGTGCCAAAGTAAGAACAGTATCAGCATTAGCTCTAACACTAAGACTAATAAAATCATTTTGTTCAAGTTTAAGTACTGTTGCTCCAAAAAAATCACTATCTGTATTAGTTATTAAATCTTTACTAATTGTTGTTCCATCAATAACTTCATCATTTCTTAAAAGTTCAGTAAAAAACGCCGTATCATTCGCAACAGATCCCGAAAAATAATATTCAATTTTATATATTCCTTTTTCTAATATAATAAAATGATTATTATCTGAAACATCAATCCCTAAAGATGTACCAATTCTATTTAAAGGAATTGTCTCCTCCACCTGTTTAGTCAAATTTATTATAGTACCTACATCACTATATTTATATCCAAATATTTTACTAGATGGTTCTCCTCTTGGTATTTCAAAATCTAAAATATGTTTACCAGCACTATAAGTATCAATAACACGAGCCTCTTTTGAAGAATCAACTGTAATTGTATTTCTAACTTCAATAGTATCAGCATCACCCTTAGGACCAGTCGGTCCAACAATATAGCAGTTTAAACATTTACAATTTTTTTGCAGAACAAAAGACAAATTTCAATTTGTCGTTTTTTTGTCGTCACCGATCAAATTTCCTACTTCACAGCTAGAGTAACCTCTATTCTCCATAGGCTTAA
>CAVIRY010000012.1:0-3916 GCA_963645255.1 bacterium | reverse complement strand
GCATAATTTTAACTATGTATATTCCTTGGCAGGTAGTAAAAATAATTTTGAGTATTTGAATGAACTTTATTTAAAATATGATAAGCAATTAAATACTAACATTGTTTCTAGTAAAGGTGTCTGGATTAAAATTTCTAATGAAGACCGACTTGATTATTTTATGGTTCCTTTAACTGGAAACTTTGGTTATAATGGAACTAAGAAAATGATTGATAGAGTTAAAAATAGTAAGTCTACTTATTATATTATTGATATGACCGAGTATGAACTTACTAAAAAAAATTCTGGTCAATTTGATGATGAATTATGTGATTATATTATTAATAATAGTAAATTAATAGAAGAGGCTAAAGGCTTTAATGTTTATTATTATGAGGTGAGAAATGATTAAAAAATATTATAAAAAAGTTATTTTGTTCATATTTTTATTTATAACTTTTTTGATATGGAATCTTTTATTAATGCCAACTAATTTGGATGAAATTTGGAATTATGGATTCAGTCATAATCTATATTCTGGACTTATTCCTTATAAAGATTTTAATATGGTGCTTACACCTTTTTATCCTTTTATTATGTCACTTGGATTCCATATTTTTGGCTCTAGTATGTTAGTTTTTCATGTTGAGCATGCAATTATTTTAACTTGTCTTTGTATTTTATTGTTTTCATTATTAGATAAAAGAGCTTGGATTATTATTGCGTTTATGTTAATTCCAATTAATGTTTCTTTTCCAAGTTATAATATATTTTTATACTTTCTATTAGTATTAATCATTTATTTAGAAAGAGAAAAAAAATCTGATTATTTAATTGGATTTTTACTAGGACTTTGTGTTTTAACTAAACATAGTGTTGGCTTATGCTTATTATTACCAAGTTTATATTATATTAAAGATTTAAAAAAGATAGGAAAAAGATTTATAGGTTTTATAATTCCTTTATGTATATTTGTTATTTATTTAGTAGTTACAAAGAGTATGATGTCATTTGTTGATTTATGTATATTAGGACTTTTTGATTTTGCTAGTGAGAATGGTAAAGGATTTAATATATACTTTTTGTTGTTTGTTATAATGGTTGGGATTACAATATATTTTATTATTAAAGATAAAAAAAACTTGGTTAATTATTATGTTTTAGCTTTTTATAGTATAATGATACCTTTATTTGATACTTATCATTTTGCTGTTGCACTATTAGCATTTTTAATAATACTTTTATCAAAAGTAAAGAAAGATATTATTAAACCGAGTCTTTTTGGAATATCTATTATTCTTTTTGCGGCTTTACTTTTGATAGATTCTATGTTTAAGGGTAAAATTATTTATCCAAATAATATTAAGCACTTTGAATATAGATTTATTGATTATGATTCAATATTATTTACTAATAAAGTTAATGATTATATAAGAAAAAATAGTGATAGGGAATTTGTTTTTCTTAATTCTAATGGATATTATTTTAGACTTGTTAATGATATGAAGATATCTTATATTGATTTAATTAATGCTGGTAATTTTGGATATAATGGTAGTGATAAATTATTAAAAGAAATAAAAAAGAGAAAAGACGCTATATTTTTGGTTGATAAAGGGGAGTTATCGCCAATTAAGCAGTCTGATAAACAGGCATTAAATTATGTTATAGATAATGGTAAAAAAATTGGGAATATTAATATTTTTGATATATATGTTTTTAATGATGAAAAATAATTTTGAAATTTGTTTTATAAATTATAATTTTATAGTATAATTAAATTTAAGAATAGGAGATGCTGGAATGAGTAATATTTATACTTCGATTGATTTAGGTACTAATAGTATTAAAATTGTGGTATGTGAAAAGCATAACAGTTCTTTTTATGTGTTAGCTAGTGTTAGTAGTAAATCACAAGGTATTAAGGCTGGACAAATAGAAGATACTAAATTGGCTGTTTCTAGTGTTAAGAATGCTGTTAAGAAAGTTAATGCTATGCTTGGTATTAAAATTTCTAAAGTGATTGCTTGTATTCCTCCTACTGGATGTCATATGAGTATTGTTGTTGGTTCTTGTGATGTTGATGATTATGAGTGTATTACAGGCACTGATGTTCGAAACGTATTGAAAGATGCTTTAGTTGGACATATTGATGAAGAATATGAAGTAATTACAGCAACTCCTATTAGTTTTATAGTTGATGATAAAGAAAATATTAAAGATCCTAAAGGAATGGCTGGTAAATCATTGGAGGCTAAAGTTGTAGTTAGTACTTTACCTAAGGAACCTTTATATAGAATACTTCAGGTATTAAAATTAGCTGGTTTAGAAACTATTGATTTGGCTTATAGTTCTACAGGGGATTATTATACTATTCAAAATAAAAGTAATTCTGAAGTAGTTGGTGCTGTTATTAATATAGGGGAGAAGAGTACTAATGTATCAGTATTTAATAAAGGGATACAAATTAATAATGCCGTTATTCCTATTGGAAGTTTTAATGTAGATCAAGATATTTCATATATTTTTAAATTACATTTAAATGATAGTCGTAAATTAAAAGAAACTTTTGCGGTTGCTTGTAGTAGTTATGCTGATAGTAATGATGTTATGCAATGTAAGACAATGGCAGATGAGGAAAAGGAAATTTCACAAATTGGAATATCAAAAGTAGTTGAGGCAAGAATAGAGGAAATTTTAAAACTTGCTAAAAATGAAATAAAAAACTTAACAAAAAGAGAAATACGTTATATAATTATAACAGGTGGATTAAGTGAGTTAGCTGGTTTTCAATATTTAGTTGAAAATATATTTGGTATAGAAGCTAAAGTATGTAATATTTCGGTTATAGGATTAAGACATAATAAATATAGTAGTGCATTTGGTGCTATTAAGTATTTTGATGCTAAACTTTCACTTAAGGGACGTACCTATAATATGATTAGTGATACTGATAAAGATAGTTTAATTTCTACTGGACAAAAGGTTACTGTTAACGGTAATATAGTAAGTAGGTTAGTTGGACATTTTTTTGATAATTAAGGAGGTCTAGGATGATAGGCGGATTAGAAATGGATATGGTAACAACAATTAAAGTCATTGGATTAGGTGGCGGTGGTGGTAATGCCGTTAATCGAATGGTTGAATCTGGTGTTAAAGGTGTTGAATTTATTGCCGCTAATACAGATAAACAAGCTTTGAATCAGTCTAAGGCAGATGTTAAAATTCAACTTGGAGCTGCTTTAACTGATGGACAAGGTGCTGGTGCTAATCCAGCTATTGGAAAAGAAGCTGCTATAGAATCAAAGAAAGAAATAGAAGAAGCATTAACTGGTGCTGATATGGTATTTGTTACATGCGGTATGGGTGGTGGAACTGGTACTGGAGCTGCACCTGTAGTTGCGGAAATAGCTCAAAGTTTAGGAGCTTTAACAGTTTCAATAGTAACTAAGCCTTTCTCTTTCGAAGGACCAAGAAGAATGAAACAGGCTGTAGCAGGTATTGAAGAATTAAAAAAACACGTAGATACTTTAATAGTTATTCCAAATGATAGATTAAGGGAAATTATTGATAGATCAACTCCAATGTATGAAGCATTTAAAGAAGTAGATAATGTATTACGTCGTGGTGTACAATCTATTTCAGATTTAATAGCAGTAGTTGGACTTATTAACTTGGACTTTGCAGATGTTAAAGCAGTTATGGAAAAATCTGGACAAGCTATTATTGGTATTGGTATAGGTATGGGAGAAGATAGAGCAATTGATGCTGCTAAGCAAGCTGTTTCATCTCCATTACTTGAGACTTCTATTGAAGGCGCTACTGATGCTATTATAAATATTACGGGTGGAGTTAACTTAACTTTGTTTGAAGCAGAACAGGCAGCAGAAGTAGTTAGAGCTGCTGCTAATACTGATATCAATACTATCTTTGGTTC
>CAVIRY010000011.1:0-2761 GCA_963645255.1 bacterium | reverse complement strand
CTTTTAATATTGACGAAGTTTCACTGCGGCAATTTAGAACATGCATATTTTGAATAAATACCATTAATGTTACAATGTATCCTCTAGCGGTACTTATTGGCATATTTAATGTTTTTATTAAATAAGTCCAAACTATGAATACTATAATACCAATGGATAATCCTGATATAAGTACTTCACAAACTAGTTCTTTATTAAATAATGTTTCTTTTGGATTTCTAGGAGGCTCTTGCATGGTACTTTTTTCTGATTTTTCAAATGATAAGGCAAAGTCTTGAAGACCGTCTGTTACAATATTTAGCCATAGTAATTGAATTGCTACTAAGGGCATTGGCATGTCTAATATTATAGCTAGTAAGAAAAATAGAACTTCCGCAACACCGCAGGATAATAGCATATAACTAACTTTACGAATATTACTGTAAGCATTTCTTCCTTCTTTTATTCCTAAAACAATTGATGAAAAATTGTCGTTTAAAATTATCATAGAGGATGTTTCTTTCGCAACATCAGTTCCAGAGCCCATGGCTATTCCAATGTTTGCTGACTTTATAGCTGGAGCATCATTTACCCCATCACCTGTTACCGCAACAAACTCACCTTGTCTTTTATATGACTCTACAATTTCTAATTTATTTAATGGTGTTACTCTGGTAAATATTTTTTTTGATTTAACAAATTTATCAAATTCTTTTTGACCTTTTTTAAAATATTCATCCAGTTCTTTTCCAGATGTAACCTCATCATAATTTTCTACCAAGTCTAAGTCTTTAGCGATGGAATAAGCAGTTAATGGATGATCTCCTGTTATCATTATTACTTTTATACCAGCTTTTTTACAGCTTTGTATTGACTGTGCTACTTCTTCTCTTACTGGATCTATAAAAGCTACTAATCCTTCAAATGTTAAGTTTTCAATTTTTTTATCTTTACTTTTACCAGATGCTAAAGCGATGACGCGGTAACCGGAACTGGCTAAGTCTTCATTTTGTTTTCTTATTTTTTTAATATCTAACTTTTCATTTTTATTATTCACTTTCATTGTTGTTGAAAACTCTAATACTTTTTCTAAAGATCCTTTAACAGTACAATAATCAGTTCCTTTTTCTTTATAAAAAACAGCGGAGTACTTCTTTTCTGATTCATAATTTATACGTTCTGTTATTTCTATATCTTCTATATTTACTTCGGCTTTTAGTCCAAGTGCTAGAAAAGCGACATCGATAGAGTCACCAAAGTACTCATAATCTTTTTTTATCTTTTTAAGACTTGCTTCATTATTTAGTACTCCTAGTTTACTAATATGTTTTATATCTTCTATATTGGCATTTTCTAGAGGAATTATTTTTCCTTTATCGTTATAACCTGTTCCTTCTATTTCAAAGGTACTGTTATCTGGTAAAACTATTTTTTTAGCGGTTTGTTCATTTACTGTAAGTGTTCCTGTCTTATCTGTTGCTATAACTGTACAACTGCCAAGGCTTTCTACGGAATTAAGTTTTTTTACAATACAATTGTTTTTGCCCATACGATTTGAACCTATTGTTAAAGCCATGGTAAGTGCTAGAGGGAGACCTTCTGGCATAGCTGATACTGATAATGCTATAACTGATAGAAATATTTCACTACCTGATGTTCCTTTTGAATATAGAACTATTGTAATTATAATGGCTATCATAACTACTAAAAGTGATATTTGTTTTGAAAACTTTTCCATTCTAATTGTTAATGGTGACTTTGTATCTTTAGTGTCATTTACCTTTTTAGCAATTTCACCTAGCTCTGTATTTAGTCCTATTGCGGTAACTACACCTACTCCTCTACCGGATAGGACACTAGTACCAGCATAGGCCATATTTTTTCTTTCAGCTAGGATTACATCTTTATTTATATTGGACGAAGTTTTAGTTACACTAGTGCTTTCTCCTGTTAAAACTGATTCATCAATAGTTAAATTATTAACACTTATTAATCTTAAGTCAGCACTTATTTTATCTCCTGATGATAAGAGTACAATATCTCCTGGTACTAAGTTGGATGAATATACTTCTATTTCTTTTCCTGAACGAAGAGTTTTAGTTCTTATTTCAATTAGTTTTGTTAGAGCCTCAACATTTTTATTAGCTTTCCATTCTTGAAAAGTTCCTAGTATTAAGTCTACTAAAATGATGAATGCTATCGCAATTGCGTCTATATTTTCTTTTATAACTATTGAAAATATCATCGCAACAACTAATAATAAAACAATTGGATCTAATAATTGTTCTATAAATATTTTAATTAAAGATGGAGTCTTACCTTTAGGTAATTCATTTTTACCATACTTTTCTTGTCTTAGCTTGACTTCTTTTTCATCAAGTCCTGATTCACTACTTTTCAGGATTTCTAAAACTTCTTCTTTTTCAGTACTGTGCCATTTTTTTAATTGCATAATAATCTCCTTATTAATTTTCTATTTTCTTTTTATTAATCATTTCTTGATAAAGATGATATGCTTCTTCTACGGTATCATCCCAGTTTTTATATAAATCTCGGTAAGCATTAACTGAAACTTCTTTATAAAGTTTTTTATTTTCAATTACTTCGATAATTTTATTAGTATAGTCTTCAATTGTATTTTTAGATAAGAAACCATTAATATTATTAGTTACTGTAGCACTGGTTGCGGTGTTTTCTAGAAATATTGTAGGTGTTTTTTGGGATGATGCTTCGATTTGCACAATTGATGATGCATCATATATTGATGGGAACAACATAATAT
>CAVIRY010000010.1:0-4457 GCA_963645255.1 bacterium | reverse complement strand
GCTGATACTATAGAGTATATGGATAATATTTCAATTAAATGGTTACCTGATGATATCGATAGTGAGAAAATTACTGGAGGTCATAATGGTGACAATTATATTGCCTATACTTTTTATGTAATTAATGCTGGAAAAGAAAAAGTTAATTATTGGTATGAAATAGATATTGATGATACTATTAAAAATGTTGATGAGGCTGTTCGAATTATGATTTATCGTAATGGAGAGAAAACAGTTTATGCTAAAAAGAGTAAAGAAACTGGTGAAGCAGAGCCTGATACAAAAAAATTTATTTCATCGAAGATTGCTGTTCTTGAACAGAGAAAAAATTTTAAACCTAATAGTAAAGATCGATATACTGTTGTTGTATGGATTGAAGGAGACGATACAGAATGCAAAAATGACTTACTGGGTGGAGAAATTAAATTACACATGGATTTCACAGAAGAGCATGTCGATAAATAAGGAGTGAAGAGGAATTATGGAAAAAAGAAATTCTAAAAAGAAAAAGAAAAGTAAAAAGATTTTTATAGCAATTTTGATGATTTTATTTACAGGTGTTGTGTTAACTGCTAGTACTTATGCATGGTTTACGGCTAATAAGACTGTTACTGTTAGTGAGATTGATGTTAATGTTACAACATCTGAAGGGTTACAGATTTCTACTGATGCTAAAAACTGGAAAACTGTAATTTCAAATGACGATATAACTAGTGCTAATTGGACTGGTGTTACTAATCAATTACCTAATCAAACAACAAGTATTAAGCCAACTTCTACAATTGGTGAAATTGATGGAACAACTGGTTTTATGAAGATGTTTGTTGGTGAAGTAACTTCTAATGATGCTGGTGATTATATTTTAACTGCTGAGCAAAGTGTTGAAACTAATTCTACTACATCTGGAGATTTCGTAGTATTTGATTTGTTCTTCCAAACTAATGCTGCTGCTACTGTTTATTTAACTTCTAATTCAACAGTTGGTGTTGTTGGTGATAAGACTGCTACTGGTATTCAAAATGCTTCTCGTGTAGCTTTTGTTACACAAGGTCATGTTGCTGCTGGTACTTCTGAAGATGCAGCTAGAGCTTTAAAAAATGATGGAACAGTTGCTCCTATTATTTGGGAACCAAATTATGATGTTCATACAGCTGCTGCTGTTAAACATGCATCAGATGTTTATGCTAAAACAACTAGCTTAGCTGGGGGCGCTAAACTTGATTATGTAGGTGTTAAAGCTGTTATTACTAAGGAAAAAAATATTCCTTTAAACTCTACAGATGCTACATATTTTTCGGCAGTAACTCCTAATATTTATAGTACTGAGGCTGGTATACCATCAACTGCTTATGAAAGAGTATTTGATTTAGAAGCTGGTATTACAAAGGTTAGAATTTATATGTGGGTAGAAGGTCAAGATGTTGACTGTGAAGATAATGCTTCTGGTGGATCAGTTGCTTATAACTTACAATTCAGTACATTAGATAAGGCATAATATTTTGTATAAATAAGACCTTCAGTTGAAGGTCTTTTATTCTATTTGAAGGTGATTATATGAAAGAAGATATAGTTGATGTTTTAGAATTAAATAATGAAGAATTAATGGAATTATATGAAGAGATACTTAAACATATTAAATATTTAAGCGATAGCATTCTTGAAGAAAGTGATGGTGCTACTAATGGATAAAGTGACTATTATTAATAAAGATATTTCTATTAATACTAAGCATATTGATGAATTTAAATTAGAACTTGAATCTGGTACTAAAAAGATGAAAGAAAAGTTTCATAAAGAAGCTATTAAAGAAAGAAATGCTTATGTAAATAGAGAACTTGATAAGTTTATGAAGTATCAAAAAGATATATATAAATTAATTAAGAAGAAAGTTAATGAGATATATCCTATTGATAATACTAAAGAATATGATAAGTATCGTGAAAAACTATCTAATTATAAGAAGACTATTATATTTAATAATGATAAATATAGTTCTTTCTTTAAATTAAATATTTATAGTTTGATTAATAAAATTGATATAGATGATAGTGTTTCTTTAAATGATGTTAATGATATTTTGAGTAAGATTTTTAATATATTTAAAGATGCTTCTATTAATCTTAATATTGATGATTTTACTTATTCTATGTTTACTTATCAGTATATGTCATTATTTATTAATTCTTTTAGTAAGAGTGATTTTAATGATGTTATGAAAAAGTCTTTTGATAATATTTACTGGGAATGTCCTGATATTATTAAGCATATTAAACTTAATTTATGGTTTCTTATGGATAAATATAAGGAAAAGTTAGATATTTATAGTAATACTAAGGCAATTGAATATTTAAATTCAATTGGTTTATCTAAGGATGAGTTACTTAATAATTATTTAAAAGATATTAGTAGTTTTGATGTGATGCTTGCGAGAGATGATTTTTATAATTTAGAGATGTTTATGTCTAAAAAGAAAAATGTTTTAGATTACTTAGTTGATAGTTCTACTAGGGTTAAGAATTTTGATCAAGTAGTAATTGATGGAGTTTTTGCTGATGTTGGAGATACTTCTAAGTTCTATAATGTTATGGTTGATTTAGCTCATACTCTTAGTGTTTTAAAGATGTATTATAGATATGAATTTATTATTAAGGATATGCAAGATAAATATAATAAACGTAATGAGAATAAGTCTTTGTATGACCAAAAACTTAAGGAGATTAAAGCGGAAGAAGCTAAGAGAAGTAAGATTTATAATGATTATCTTAAGGCGACTGGTAAGAAAGGGTTGTTTCATAAAGTTAATCTGAAAAAAGAGAAGAGTACTAAGTTAGAAATAAATGAAGAGATATTAAAATTAGTTACTTTGTATGATGAATTACATGATTTGGAAATAGTTAATATGATTAATAAGAATATTACTAATGTTTCTAGTTTGTATGATTTATTTTCGTTGAGTTATAGTTCTTATTATTATTTAGAGAAGATGTTTAAAGAGCATTTTGTTGAAGATGGTAGTTTTTCTTTTGATGAGGAGTTAGATAAATATTTTGATTTTATTTATAGTCCATATAATGAATTTTTAAGTAAGATTTATGCATTTACTAATTCTTCTGTTCCTTTTGTAATAGTTGATAAGTATAGATTATTAGGTATTAATGTTACTATGGATAATATTAATAATGATTCATTGGATGCTTTTATGGATACAGTTAATTATGTAAAGACTATTTATGATATATCTCTTAGTAAATTGTCTTTAGAAAATATTAATTTTATTATTAAGTTTAAAGGTTTTGATCCTGTTGAAATCGAAGAAGAAGTTTTTGAAGATGTTATTTAGTGTAAAGTATTGTTAAAAACTTAGTGTTTTATTGATATTTTAGTATATAATATAATTAAGGTGGTGATTCGTTTGGCAAGTATACAGTTAGAAACTCAAATTGTTAATATGAATGATGTTTATAAAGTTTATGGGGAAGAAACTGGTTTAGTTAATACTACTGCTGCTGATTTTTTTGATAAGGCTATTGCTTTTTGTGATAAATATTCTGGTGATTATGATATTATTAAAATTGGCGATACTGGTACAAGTCTTCTTTTTTATGAAATGAAAATAGAATTACAAAGATTGCAAAATGCTATTAAAAATTATTGTGCGGATAGAAGGGATATATTTCAAGAAATTGCTACTCAGGAGAGAAAAGACTATAATAATGTAATGCAAAGTCTTGGTGATTGGAGTTCTAATGTTTAATGATTAGGAGTGATGTTAATGAGTAACGGTAATGATTTTAAAGCTTATGGTACTGATATTTTTATGAGAGATGATGCTTGTATTCAAGAAGTTTTAGATGACATTGAAAATTTAATTTCTGAAGCAAGAAAAACATATGATATGATTTATAGTGCTGAGCATAGTGTATTACAAAAAAAATATTGGTATTCTTATATTGGTGAATATAATTCATATGTTAAAAGTTATTTTTTAGACAATACGTGTACTTCGAAAGTTTATGCTGATGGAAGTAGTGTTTATGTTTATTCTGATATTATGGATGATAAAGTAATGAATAATGATAATGGTTTACACTTTTTTGTTAAGTATAAAAAACATACTCTTGGTCGTTTGCATGCTGCTATTACTGAATTGCGTGATGCTGTTGTTAATTATTCTAAAGGAATTAATGTTGAGGCTGCTAAAGATGTTATTAATACTTTTCATCCTAACTATTTCTCAAGTTCACCTGGTTCTTCTTATATTGCTCCAGCAACGTTTGAAACTCCTAAATTAGAAGGGAATACGACTGTTGAGAATGGTTCTGTATTTAATGTTGATACTTCTAAAAATGATGAGCTTGATGGTGCGGATAATATTCCTATTGAAGATAGTATTACTGATGATATTACTAATGTTTCTGCTAAAGGTTTATTAGAAGATGCTGTAAAAGATTCCAATA
>CAVIRY010000009.1:0-3414 GCA_963645255.1 bacterium | reverse complement strand
AGGGAAAGGATATGTGTATAAGAGAAAGGTATATAGGTTATTAAGCTGCTTGGGATGATAGATATAATTCTGAATTAAAATATAACGTTGGTATAAATAACTATTCCGCAAGTAGAATAAAAGAATATCTTTCGGAATTATATAATACAACAAAAGAAGACTTAGTTTTCTTAACTGATATAGATAAAACAAAATTATCCAGCTATGAAGTTTGTACAGGAAAAAGAACTATAAATAGTACAACTAATACCAATGAACTTGAATGTAAAAGTACTGTCGCAGGACAAAAACTTGGTTTATTAACAGTATCAGATTATATCAATGCCAGTATTGATCCAAATTGTACTAGCCCAGAAAGCCCATCTTGTCAAAATTATAACTATTTGACAGTTAAATATCGCTGGTGGACCGTAACAGCAGAAGAAAACAGTTCATCAACAGTATTCCTTATAAATGAAAAAGGAAAAGTTATCAGTTCAAAGTGTTATGAATATAATTATATTAGACCAGTGATAAAACTAAGTAATAGAATTATGGTTAATTCTGGAGACGGAACTGAAGAAAATCCATATATACTTAAATAATAAGTAGGAGTCTGTAATTACTACAGATTCTTTTTTTTCATCTAATACCATAGAGGTGAAAATATGTCAATTGATATGAATGATTTTTTAACTATTGTAAGTAATGCACAAAACACATTAAACATAATTGATATTAGAAGCAAATACATATATGAGTTAAGTCATATAAACAATTCAATAAACATTCCATATGAATACTTATTGCTGAATCCACAAAAATATTTAAATAAAAATGATACTTATTATTTATATTGTCAAGCTGGATACACCAGTAAAAGTATTTCTAAAAAACTAAACTCTCTAGGGTATAAAACAATAAGTATAAATGGAGGCTATAATAGTTACCGCCTAAACATTAAAAGATATTAGACCTTTAGATATTAGAACTTTCTAATATCTTTTCCTTTGAAATTTAACATTTGTCTATAATAAATGTTAATTAATACCAACCAGCTACTATTTTCTTGAGACATTTCTAATTTTGTATTATAATAAAATAGGAAGGTGAATAACTTGGACTTAATAAATACAATAGTTGAATACAGTACAGAAGTTATTTCAAATGGCGGTATATTATTTGGTATGTTACTAATAATTATTGAATCATTTATACCAGTCCTACCTTTAGGAGTATTTATTGCTTTAAATACTCATACTTTTGGATTGATACCAGGCATAGTAATGTCTTGGATTTCAACATGTATTGGCTGTTACATTTCATACTTAATATTTTATTATATATCAAACAATATTATATATAAATATTTGAGTAAAAGAGTAAGAAAAAAGGTTGATAAAGCTATCGATAAATTTCAAAATATATCACTAGCGAATCTAACTGTAATAATAACTTTACCGTTTACGCCAGCCTTTTTAATAAACATTTTAGCTGGTGTTTCTGGAATGTCAAAAAAGAAGTTCGTTATAGCATTACTTCTAGGAAAAATATTTATGGTTTCATTCTGGGCATACGTTGGTAAAAGCTTTATAGAAAGTATGACTGATATCTCATCAATAATAGTGATATCAATAATGATACTAATAGCTTATACATTATCAAAAATAATAGGTAAAAGTGCAAATATAGAGTAGGTGAAAATATGGAATATGTAATTATAATTTTATTAGTAATTAACTTAATCATTGGTGTAATATCAATATTTAAAAATATTAATGAAAGTAATATAACAGAAAGACTTGGAAAATTAGAAGTAAGCATGATGAAAGAATTAGGTGATTTCAAGTCCGATATAAGTAGAAATTTAAGTAAAGACTTCACATCTTTAAATGAACAATTAGAAAAAAGACTAATCACAATTAATGAAAAAGTAAATGAAAGATTAGATCAAAACTTTGAAAAGACTAATAAAACATTTATGAACGTTATTGAAAGATTATCAAAAATAGATGAAGCACAAAAGAAAATAGAAACATTATCAACTGATATTGTTAGTCTTCAAAGCATTTTAACCGACAAAAAGACCCGTGGTATCTTTGGCGAAGTAAACCTAAAACACATCTTAACTAGTGTTTTTGGTGAAAAAAATGATAATATATTTCGTTTACAATACACTTTAAAAACTGGTGTTATAGCTGATTCAGTAGTCTTTGCTCCAGAACCTCTTGGTACTATTGCGATTGACTCAAAATTCCCATTAGAACACTATCAATTAATGGTTGATAAAAAACTATCACAAGAACTAAGAGATAATTATGAAAAAATGTTCAAGCAAGATATGAAAAAGCATATAGATGCCATAAGTAGTAAATATATAATACCTGGTGAAACAGCAGATCAAGCAATTTTATTTTTACCCGCGGAAGCAATATTCGCCGAAATAAATGCTTACCATCAAGATATAATAGATTATGCCTATAAAAAGAAAGTTTGGATCACAAGTCCTACTACCTTAATATCAACCTTAACTGTAGTAGAAATGATCATAAAAAACATGGAAAGAGATAAATATGCATCAATTATCCATGAAGAATTAAATAAATTAGGTCTAGAATTTGCTCGTTATAAAGAACGTTGGGATAAATTAGCTAGAAGTATTCAGACTGTAAATAAAGATATTGAAAATGTATCTATTACATCTGATAAAATTACTAAAAAATTTGAAACAATCAATAAAGTAGACGTTTCAATGTTAGAATATAAGGAAAAAGAATAATCAAAATTAAAAGAGGAGGGATAGTATGAATGACAATCAAGGCAATAAATTTTTCACCAATTTACCGCCGGTAATACCTAATGATAATCAAAATAACACTATCCAACAAGGTTTACCATCTATGCCAATTCAAAATAATACTGTATCTCCTCAAAATAATCAAAATCAGTTCACTCAAACGAATATTAATAATAATCAAGACCTAAATTTAAATAATAATCAAAATCAGAATAAGTCAAATTATTCACCGATGAACTTAAATTTACCTAATCAAAGTATAGATATAAGACCAAGTGAGACAAATTCTAAATTAAAAAATGATATGAGCTTTGGCTTTGACTTCTTGCCCAAAGAAGAGTTAAAAGAAGATACTACAAACAATAAGAAAAAAGTATTTTCAAGTCTTTTCAAAAGTCAAAATAGTGACCAAATTGCTAATAAAGATAATAAAGCATATTCCTCAGTAGTAGATGAAATAGTAAATGATGCTTCCCAAACAGCAAACTTTAAAAATATTACCAACAACACTATTGGCAGTACGAATAGTGAACTTTTAAATAATTCAATAAATATACTTCCAATTAGTCAAATGAATGATGTCCCACCTGTCGATACCCAAGGTATGAATTCATCATTAAACGTTCCATTTGGCACAC
>CAVIRY010000008.1:0-4302 GCA_963645255.1 bacterium | reverse complement strand
GTGTTGAGGATGCTAAAAAGATTTTAGTTAATTATCAAAATATGATTAATGAAAAAGAATATGATAAGGATTTGCTAGGTGAGCTTATAGTGTATGATGAAGTTTGTAAGCAACCTAATAGGAAAGGTTGTGCTCTTATTCCATATAAAGCAATGGATAAGATTTGGGAGGTATTGGGTAATGAAAATAGACACTAAAAAACTTAAGTTAGCAGAAGTTAGATATTTTGATAAAAAACGTAATGGAGTAGAAGTATTTGGACCAAGAGCTTATGCAATTTTGTATGAAGTTGATGATAAAGATATTCCTACTTTTAATGGTACTAAATATATTAATATATTTGGGTTGGAAGACTTTAACTTAGTTTTTAAAAGAAGTAGATTTTATAGTTGCTGTGACGCATATGGATTTGACTACGGTACAAAAATGGAACATGTTTCTGGTAAAATAGAATCTGGGCCTTGTTTAGTTTTAACTGATGATAATCTTTCCGATATTTATGGTCCTTATGTTAGTTATGAGACTTTAGAAAACTATGTTTTAAGATCGGATTATTATTTCTTGGGACGTGAAAATGTTGCTAGAGAAAGACTACTTGCAATGAGAGGTCCAGTTAAAATGAGAAAGTTATTAGAAAAAGATAAGAAGTCTGCTGCTGTATTAAAAGAGTTCTTTGCTGAAAGAGGTATGCAAAAAGTAAAAAAAGGTTGATGATAATATGGAAATTAAAGGAATTGATAAGGAAAAAGTAGGGTTAATTTCTAATATAAAGAAAGAAGATTCTTGGGTAAAAAAATTTAGACTTGAAAGTTATGAAAAGTTTGAAAAATTAGGAATGCCAGAGTTTGGACCTAAGATTGATTTGGATTTTTCTTCTATTATTTACTATAAAGCTAATGATCAAGATGAAGCTATTAAAAGTGACTGGAATAATGTATTGAAACCTGTTGTTGATGAGCTTGATTCACTTGGTGTTTTAGAAAGTGAGAAGCATCTTGGTGGTATGGGAGTTCAATATGAAAGTGAAGTAATATATCATAGTATGTTAGAGGAACTTGAAAAGAAAAAGGTTATTTTTACTTCTATTGAAATGGCTATGAAAAATTATCCAGACTTAGTTAAAAAGTATTTTGGTAAGATAGTTAATGCTTCAGAAAATAAGTTTGCAGCTTTAAATGGAGCAGTATTTTCAGGAGGAAGTTTTATTTATGTACCTAAGAATACTAAATTGGATAGGCCATTACAAAGTTATTTTAGAATTAATAGTAAGAATATGGGTCAATTTGAAAGAACTTTGATAATTGTTGATGATAATAGTGATTTACATTATATAGAAGGATGTACAGCTCCTACTTATAGTGAATCATCTTTACATGCTGCGGTTGTTGAAATATATGTTGGTAAGAATAGTAAATGTCGTTATTCAACTATTCAAAACTGGGCTCCTAATGTTTATAATTTAGTTACTAAAAGGGCTTTAGTAGATGATAATGGTACTATGGAATGGATAGATGGTAATATAGGTAGTAAGGTTACAATGAAGTATCCATGCTGTGTACTTAAGGGAGATAATTCTAAAGGTACTTGTATTACTATTAG
Source organism: bacterium (assembly GCA_963645255.1). Lineage (GTDB taxonomy): Bacteria > Bacillota_I > Bacilli_A > RF39 > UBA660 > CAG-877. The sequence continues at coordinate 2,703 of CAVIRY010000008.1, read as the reverse complement.
TGTAGCTTCTAAAGGTCAGGAACAAGATTCTGGTGCTAGAATGATTCATCTTGGTAAAAATACGAAGAGTAATATTATTTCTAAGAGTATTGCTAGAAATTCTGGAAATGCTACTTATAGAGGTAAGGTTTTAATTAATTCTTCGGCTAGTAATAGTATTGGTAATGTTAAATGTGATACTTTGATTTTGGATGAAATTTCTAAGAGTGATACAATACCTGTTAATTCTTGTTTTAATTTGAGTAGTAGTATTGAACATGAAGCAACTGTTTCTAAGATAAGTGATGATAATTTATTTTATATGATGAGTAAAGGTATTTCTGAAGAGAGAGCTATGGAATTAATTGTTTTAGGTTTTTTGGAAAAATTTAGAGAAGAATTACCGATGGAGTATGCCGTTGAATTAAATCAGCTAATTAAAAGAAATTTATAATACTTATAAAGTTGTTATTTCAATATATGTGTTGTTTATAAAAAGAGATTTTCTATAGATGAATCTCTTTTTTTGTACGGCTTTATTATGTTAAATGTTAATTTTGATGATTTGTCTTTTTTTATTTATTTTAATAATATAACGCTTGAAGGGAGGTGAAGTATGCTAAATCAAATAATTTTAGTTGGGAGACTTACTAGAAATATTAAAGTTAATAAGTCTGAAAATGGTAAAAAGATTGCTAATATAAGTTTGGCTATACCTAGAAGTTTTAAAAATATGGAGGGAACTTATGATACTGATTTTATAGACTGTGTTGCTTTTGAAAATATTGCTGAGAATACAGCTTCTTATTGTTCTAAAGGTGATATTGTTGGTGTCAAAGGAAGAGTGCAGTCTAGAGTTGTTGAGAAGGAGGGAAAGAAAGAATATTTAATGGATATAGTTGCGGAAAAAGTAACGTTTTTATCTAGTAGAAAAAAAGAAGAGGAAGAAAAATAATATGTAATGGGTATAAGGTGGAATTTCTGCCTTTTCTTTTTGTATGTGATTTGACATTTTAGAAACTAGTATTTTTTTTTTATTTGTGTTATATTTATGATAGGGTGATAGTGTGATAGGCGTTAGAGAATATAGAATTATTGATTATTTTGATGTTAGTAGAATTTTAGAAGAGTCTTTTGGTGTTACTAAAGCTAATGTTAATCCTGATAAAAACTATAAAGAATATGTTGCTGTTGTTAATGATGTTGTAGCTGGATACTTAGTTCTTACTAGAGTTTTAGATTTAGTTAAAGGTAGGCCTTATTATTTAGTTGATTATGTTTGTGTTGCTAAATTTTATAGGAATCTTGGACTTGGTCAATTACTTATGGAAAGAGTATTAGAAGTTGCTAGAAAAGATAAGGCTTTATATGTAGAACTAACTTCTAGAAAAGACAGAGTAGCTGCTCATCATTTATATGAAAAAGTTGGTTTTGAAAAACGCGATTCTTATATTTATAGGAGGACTTTATAATGATAGTAGATATTATTAATAAAAAGAGGTTAGGATTGGAATTAACTTATAAAGAACTTTCATTTTTCTTTAAAGGATATTTAAAGGGAGATGTTAAGGATTATCAAATGTCTAGTTTGCTTATGGCTATTTGTATTAATGGTATGACTGATGATGAGATATTTTCATTAACTAAGATATTTATTGATTCTGGGGATATACTTGATTTTTCAGAGATACCAGGAATTAAAGTTGATAAACATTCTACAGGTGGTGTTGGTGATAAAACTACTTTGATTATTGCTCCTATTGTTGCTTCTTTGGGAGTTCCAGTAATAAAAATGTCTGGTAGAGGATTAGGTTATACTGGTGGTACTATTGATAAGTTGGAAAGTATTAAAGGTTTTAATATAGCGTTAGATGACAATCAAGTATTTAATCAAGTTAAAAAAATAGGTATGGTTGTTACGGGGCAGACTGCTGATTTGGCTCCTATGGATAAAGCAATTTATGCTTTAAGAGATGTTACTGGGACTGTTTCATCAATTCCTTTAATTGCTTCAAGTATTATGAGTAAAAAAATAGCAGCCGGCGCTGATAAGATTTTAATAGATATAAAAGTAGGCTCAGGTGCTTTATTACAAAAGAAATCAGATGCTAATAAATTGAGTGACTTAATGAAGAAAATTGGTAAGTTTTATGGTAGAGAAGTAAGAACTATAATTAGTGATATGAATGTACCTTTAGGTCATGCGATAGGAAATAGTATTGAAGTAATGGAAGCTATAGATGTACTTAAGGGTAAGGAAAAAAATACTAATTTAGTTGATTTATGTATAGAACTTGCTAGTGAAATGGTAAGCATGGGCAAAAATATTAATTATGATGAGGCTTATAAAGAAGTGGTTGATAGTATTAAGTCTGGTAAAGCTTATGAAAAGTTCTTGGAATTTGTTAAAGAACAACATGGTAAAATTGATTCTTTATCTTTAGCTGATACTGTTGTTGAGATAAAGGCTACTGAGTCTGGTATCGTTAGAAAGATAGATGCTTTAGGATTAGGAAAATTATCGGTTAGACTTGGTGCTGGTAGAGTTAATAAAGAAGATAAAATAGATTATGAAGTTGGGATTTATTTAAATAAATTAGTTGGTGATACGGTAAAGAAGGGTAATGTTTTAGCAACAGTTTATTTAAATAAAAAAGTTGATTTAAGCTGTTTTGATAAAATTTTTACTATAAAATAGAAAAATCATTTGAAAATAGTTTGAAA
>CAVIRY010000007.1:0-2315 GCA_963645255.1 bacterium | reverse complement strand
GAGTAGGAATGAGGAATACTGATATATTTAAATATGTTTTAGATATAGAACCTTTAGAACCTTTAACTGATGAATTTTATGTTGACTTATTAAATAGATATATTAATATAATAGTTCCAAGTAATGATACAGACAATGAGCAATTAGATTTACGTGTTGCATATAAAGAAAAAGCAATTGATTTATTTTCTTTAGGATATGATATGGAATCTATATTTAAATATATAGTAGGTGATAAAAAATTATCTTCTACAACTGTTGTTATGATAGAGACTGTTAAACAATACGTTAAAGTTGTATAATAATAGTTGTATTTATACAGGAGGTTTTAAATGCTAGATGGAATTATTAAAAATAGTGATAATAGTTATGAATTATTAAAAGTTATAAATGGTAAACTTGGTGCTTTTCATGTTTCTAAAGATGGCTTTTCTAAATCAGATAATAAATATATAAATACTATACTTAATAAATTACATTTTAATTCTAATTGTATTTATTTAACTGATATAGATGGATATAGTATTTATTATGATAGGGAAACTAGTTTTAAACATTTTATAAGAGAAGATAAAGAAGACTATGAAATGTTTTTTAGAACTAATGGTAGAAATATTACTATGTATTTAGCAAGTGACTTAGAAAAAAGAAAAAGTAAGAAAAGGAAAAAAGTAGTTAGAGCTTTTGAAATAACAGCTTTATCAATAACTATTATACTTGGTAGTTTAGATGTATTTCATTTTAGTGAAAAATATGGTGTTAGTGAAGAATTAATTGTATTAGGAATACATTCGGTGACTGATTTATATGATATGTATAAGATGGGACCAATGAATTATATGGAAGCAATTGATGAAATTAATGAAAGTGACTTTGATGGTATAGATAAACAATTATTAGGAAATGAAGAGCTTTTGAAGTTGGTGTTTAAATATTATAAAAATACACCAATGGAGTATACTGCTAATTTTAAATTTAATGATATTAAACTAAAAGTATATACTGGTGATGAAGGGGAAAGAGAAGCTGAAAATTATGGGTATTATTCTATTCTTGAACCTAATGTTTTACATGTACGTAATGATTCGAAAAGTTCTACTTTAGTGCATGAATTTATACATCTTTTACAAGCAGACGGATGTTATTATTCATATTTAAATGAAGCAGTTGCGACACTTATGACAAAAGAATTTTATAATTTAGATAGTCAATCATATCCAGATGCAGTAGATAATTTAAAATTACTAATTAGTATTGTAGGACCAGAGCCAATATATAAATTAGTCTTTGGTGGAGACGATAGTAGTTTATTTGAAATATTTAGAGATAATCTTACAGATGATGAAATGATAAGTTTAGTTACAGAACTTCGTAATTCTCCTAGTAATAGTAAAGATTCAGAACAATATCAATTTATTAGAGAAAGTCTTTTTAAATTATATAAAAATATGTATGGAAGTGATATTTCAGATAATGCGGAGTTATCACTTATATTTTTAACTGAAGAAGGTAATGATAGTTATTCTCCATTATATTTAAATATTTATAAAATAATGGATGATAGTGATGAACGTAGTATTTTAATACATGAAGAAGCAGGAAAAAGTGTTTTAGTTAGACTTGGATATTTAAATGTTTTGAGAAATGATTATAATAGTAATACTTCTTATGATGAATATGTTTCAGTTAATCCCAATGTTTTAGTTTTAAAAACTGGTGAAGTATTATATACTACTTCAAGTATGAAAAATAAATTTTATGATCAATATTTTCGAATAAGTGAGGGAGTTATTGATACTTCTAAAGTTATTACTAAAAATAATAAAGTATAGAAAAAGAGTTTTTGTTACTCTTTTTTTCTGTTTATACCTATCATACTTCCAAGTACTGATGTTATTGTTATTATTATGTAATATAATATAGCTTTTATTTCTAATTTTGATGAGGTTATTAGGGATATTATTATAAATAAGGGTATTATTATTAGGGATAGTTTAATTCCTTCTAGATAGCCTTTTTTTAGGGCTTTTTTACCTAGTATGAAACTACTTATAAATATATTTATTATTATAGTTATTATTTTTAATACTTTGTTAGTATTTTGACCTATGATATTAAAATAATATAGTAATGTTATAGCTAGTAATGATAGTAATATAGATATCATTGTAAATAGTAATCGTTTTCCATATTTCTTTATATAAGTCATATAGCACCTCATTAAAACTTATGATTATTATGATACTTCTATGTGTCAAATTGTTAAACATTAGTTAAAATGATACCGATTTATAATATAGATAACAAACAAAGGT
>CAVIRY010000006.1:0-5353 GCA_963645255.1 bacterium | reverse complement strand
TACATGAATTAAAAAGTAAAGATAAAGATAAGGAATATGTAGATAAACATTTTAAGGACTTAGAAGAAGCAAAAAATGTAGCTGTTAAAATTATGAAGGGATTTTGATGAATTGGCTAAATTTTGATGTGGAAATTGGCTAAATTGTGTTGATTTCTAAGTGTTAGTATGTTATAATCATCATTGTCAAATGGAGATGATCCGCTGTTTTATATTAGATATGATCATTGATTAATATTTTTAGAGAGGAGAACTTATATGGCAAACATTATTGACAAGATTAATGAAAAACAAATTAATCCAAATGTTCCTGAATTTCGTGTTGGTGATACTGTAAGAGTAGATGTTAAAATTATCGAAGGTAAAAGAGAACGTATCCAAGCTTTTGAAGGTGTGGTAGTTTCACGTAAAGGTGGATCAGTTTCTGAAACTTTTACTGTACGTAAAATATCTTCTGGTGTTGGAGTAGAAAGAATCTTTCCAGTACATTCACCAAAGATAGCTGGTATTACAGTTGTACGTCATGGCAAAGTTAGACGTGCTAAACTTACATTCTTAAAAGACAGAATTGGTGGATACCGTATTAAAGAAAGAGGACAAAAATAAGGTTACACCTTATTTTTTCTTTTTATAGGTGATTTATGCAGAAATTTGTTAAAGAGTATGTACCTTATATAATTATTATTATCTTGGTATTATTGATTAAAAGATATGTTGTAACTCCTATTAGAGTTAATGGACCTTCTATGCTTCCTACTTTAAAAGATAAAGATATTATGATTTTAGATGAAGTTAGTTATAAATTTAATGGCTTGAAAAGATTTGATATTGTTGTTTTAGATTATAAAGGTGAAAAACTAATTAAAAGAGTTATTGGACTTCCGGGCGAGAAAATTGAGTATAAAGATAATAAATTATATGTGGATGGTAAAGTTGTGGAAGAAAAATTTTCACATGCTGATACAGAGGATTTTAATGAAATTATTGTAGGAAAAAATAGATATTTTGTACTTGGTGATAATCGTGTGAATTCTACAGATAGTAGAATCATTGGTACTGTTTCAATTAAAGATATTAGAGGTACTACTAAATTAACTATTTTTCCATTTAAAAGATTTGGTAATAAAAATTAAGTAACTATTTAAAGTTACTTTTTTTCGGTATAATTAACGTATGAAAAGGTGATATGATGAAGAGATGTTCTTGGTGTAATTTAAATAATAAACTTTATGTCGATTATCATGATAATGAATGGTGTCGGGCTAACTTTGATGATAAATATTTATTTGAGATGTTGATACTTGAATCTTTTCAGGCAGGACTTTCTTGGGAATGTGTTCTTAATAAAAGAGAAAGTTTTAGAAAAGCATATGATGATTTTTCTTTAGATAAAGTTTGTAATTATGATGATGAAAAAATAATAGAACTAATTAATAATAAAGATATAATACGTAATAAATTAAAGATAATTGCTAGTGTTAATAATGCTAAAATATTTAAAAATATTGTTTTGGAGTTTGGTAGTTTTTATAATTATTTAAAAAGTTTTACTAATGATGGGATTTTTTATGAGATAGGTTTTACTAGTTCAAAGTTGTCTGATAATATTTCTATTGATTTGAAAAAAAGAGGTATGAAGTTTGTGGGTACAACGATAATTTATTCATATTTACAAGCAATTGGTATTATATATTCTCATGAAAAGAGTTGCTTTATGTATGGAGAAAAATAATATGTTGGACTTTTGTTAGATTGCTGTGTATACTTATAATATACCGTTTATAATTAGGAGGTTTTTTATGGAAATGATATTTGAATCAGAAAATATAAATTATATTAATATTACTGAAGATTTAGTTGATGAGTATTTACTTATGGTTAATGATAAAGAAATACAAAAAATGATTTCTACAGTTGAAAGAACTTATACAAAAGAACAGGAAATAGCTTGGATTAGAGAAACTTTAGAATCTGATGATTATCAATTTTCAATGTTGGAAAAGGGTAGTAATAAATTTATTGGTAATGTTTCATTGATGGATGTAGATGCTGATAGTTGCGAAGTTGGTATATGTATTACAAATAGTATGCAAGATAAACATTATGGGACTGAGGCTATAAAGAGAATTATTGATTATGCTTTTAATGATATTAAATTAAAGAAAATTAGAGCCGTAGTTTTTTCAATTAATGGAAGATCTATGCATTTGGTAGAAAAGGTAGGATTTAAGAAGACTTTTGTTGTTGAAAATGTTAAGACTGTAGACGGTATTAGTGTTTCGGATGTTAATTTTATTTTAGAAAGAAGTGTTTAAATATGAAAAGTGTTGTTATTACTGGTGCTGCTAGAGGACTTGGATATTGTTTGGCAGAAGAGTTTGTTAAAAATAATTATAATGTTTTAATTAGTGATGTATTAGAAAGTGAATTAGAAAGAAGTAAAGACCTTTTAAATAAAATAAATGAAAATGTTAAGGTTATCTCAGTTAAATGTGATGTTTCAAAAGAAGAAGATTTAGAAAATGTTATGACTAAGGCATTAGATGAATTTAACTCTGTTGATATTTGGATAAATAATGCAGGTGTTAATCAACCTATGGTACCTGTTTGGGAATTAGATAAAAAGACTATTGATAAATTAATTGATATAGATTTAAAAGGTACAATACTGGGTACTAATATAGCAATCAGGCAAATGAAAAAACAAGGATATGGGCAAATATATGGTGTAGAAGGTCATGGCAGTAATAATGCTAAAATTATGGGACTTTCTATGTATGGTACTACAAAATGTGCGCTTACTTATTTTTTAGAGGCTACTTCTAAGGAAATTGAAGAAGAAAAATTAAATATACAACTTGGATTATTGGCTCCTGGTATTATGATTACTAAGTTTACTAATCATTCTTTGGGTAATGATAAGATGGAGTTAAGTGAAAAGACTAAGAAAGTTTATAATATACTTGGTGATTATCCAGAAATAATAGCTAAATTTTTGGTGGAAAAGATGATTACTAATACTAAAAATGGAGTAAGGTTTTCTTGGCTTACTAATAGAAAAGCGTTTTTTAGATTTATGACTGCTGGGTTTAATAAAAGAGACTTTTTTAAGGATGAAGAAAATAAGTGATTTTATATATTAAATAAGTCATTCTTTTAGATATTTATTGGAATGACTTGTTTATTTTTTTAAATATACATTTCTTATTGACGAACGCATGTTTGTTTTGTAATATAGTAAGTTAAGTTGAGAATTGTTTTTGTTAGAAGGTGTTTTTGTGAAGGAAATTGAAATTTTAGTTGAGGTTTATTCAACGATAGATGAAGTTATTAAAGCTTTGGAAAAATTCACTTATGATGGTGTTAAGGAAACGATAGATGTTTATTATTATGATCCAATGCGTAGTGCTTTAAAACCTGATAGTAAAGGACAAATTGATGAATGTTTAAGAGTTAGAACTAAGGATAATAAAAATTATATTACATATAAAGTAGATAAGTTTGATGCTGGTACTTGGCTATATTCTGATGAATATGAGACTGAAGTTAATAATATTTTTATGGTTACAGAGATATTAAAAAGACTTGGCTTTAAGGAATTATTAACTATTCATAATAGTAAAAGAATTTATAAGACTGATCGTTATGAAATTGTATTTGAAACTGTTAAAGATTTAGGATATTTTTTAGAGGTTGAGTATTGTACTAATGAAGACGTTGATGTTAGTTATGTGAAAAAAGAAATTCAGGAATTTATTGATTCTTTAGGTATTAATGTATCTAGTGAATTAAATATGGGTAAACCTGAAATGATGATTAAAAAATTTAAGATAGAGGTATAGAATGATAGATATTATTATTCCAGTTTATAATACACCTAAGGAAGATTTAGAAAGATGTTTTGAGAGCATTCTTAGTCAAACTTTTAAAGATTACAAAGTATATATTATTGATGATGGTAGTAATGATGAAACTAAGCGTTTTTTAGATAATTTTGTTCAGGATAAATATGTGTTTAATGTTATACATATTTTAAATACTGGTGTTAGTAATGCTAGGAATGTTGGTATTGATTTATCAAGTTCTAAGTATTTAACATTTTTAGATAGTGATGATACTTTGGAAGATAATTTTTTAGAGGAAGCTCTTGGTTTGATTCAAAAGTATGATTTAGATCTTGTTGTTGGTGGATATAATGAAATAAAAAATGGTACAGTTTATAAGATAAGAAAATGTATTGATGACTTTTACATTTATGATGATAATAATTTGGATTTATTTATGAATAAATTATTGTCTGGTAAGTTGATGAAAAATAATAAAAATATAGGTAATCTTCCTACTGGCAGAATATATACAAGAATATATAAAAGAAGTGTACTTGGTGATTTGAGATTTAATAGAGAACTTAGTATGAGTGAAGATACTTTATTTATGATTGATTTAATGAGTAGAGTAAAGCGTATTGGTATAAGCTCTTTGGTTTGGTACAACTATTATATAAATGATTATTCTATCAGTAGAAGAAAAGTTAATGATAAAGTTATTAATGATCACATGAAGTTTATCGAAGAAATTTATAAGAGAATGTTGTTAGAACAAGATGGACAAATTAAAAATGCTTATCGCATTAGAGTGTTTAAGTCTTTAATGAATCTTGTAGATTTGATTAAAAATGATGAAACTTGTAGTCCTGATCTTTTAAAAAATATTTTAAATAATCAATTATTTTTATGTTTATATGATTTAGATTTGTCTATTTATATTAACGTTAGTGATAGTGAAAAGAATTTTTTATGTAATTATAAGGAGGGTAAGTATGATGAAATTTGATTCTATTGTTTCTGGTTCAGATGGTTTAAAATTAGATGTTGCTTATATCGTACCTAAGGGTAATGTACTTGGAGTCGTACAAATATCACATGGAATGGCTGAACATAAAGAAAGATATTTTGATTTTATGGAGTTTTTAGCTAATAATGGATATATTTGTGTTATTAGTGATCACAGAGGTCATGGTAAAAGTATTAAAAATGATGATGATTTGGGCTATTTTTATACTGATAATATAAATTTTATAGTTGATGATTTACATGAAGTGACTTTGTATATTAAGAAAAAGTTTAAGAATAAAAAAATATATTTATTTAGTCATAGTATGGGTACACTTGTTTCTAGATGTTATATAGAAAGGTATGATGATGATATTGAAAAATTAGTATTATCTGGTACTCCTACTTATAATCCATTGATACCTGTTGCGATAGGACTTGCTTATTTAGGAAAATTGTTTGGCTTGAGTAAGAAAAGAAATATATTTTTAAATAAAATGACTTTTGGTAATTATAATAAAG
>CAVIRY010000005.1:0-3417 GCA_963645255.1 bacterium | reverse complement strand
TATAACACACGGATTACCTGACTGTGTTGGCATAAATATTAATTTATTTTGAACTTTATTACTATGATTAATTTCTTCTTTTTCTTCTTCTAAAAACAATTCTTTTAAAAGAGCCATTTTTCTTTTATTTTCTTCTATTTCTGTAGTTAATAGTAAAATATCTTCTTCTGATAATTCTTCTTCTATTAAAAGATTATTAGCAGATAGTTCTTCTTTAGAAAGCTCTGCCATTAGACGTAATAATATTTTTTCATAATTATAGTCTTTAGTATCAGGTTGGACTTCTTTCATCGTTTCTTTAGAACAGTTAGAAGGAAGAGAAAGTATTTCAGGTAAATAATATAAGATTTCATTTTCGAAGTCTTCATCTGGTGTAAAAAATGATTCTTTTTGATTAATACTTTGTTCTTGACTTTCTTCTACTTCTTCAAAGTCAAACTTAGTAGAATGATGTTTTTCTACTTCTTTACGCATAATACTTGCTATTTTAATATTTTTATCTATGGTTGCGGCTAAGTCAGGGATGCTTTTTTTATTAGCGTTTCTTTCTATTTCCATGAAAAAGTCTCCTTAATTTTTTATATATTTTTTTACATTTGTTTGTTCTTTATTTTTACTTAAGTTTTTATCAGCAAAAGCTATTACATCATTTACATCACATGTTACATTTGTAAATGGTAAGGTTTCTAAAATAGCTTCTTTATAGTCTTTTACTCTAGGATCTAAAATTGATACTATTCCTTTATCTTTTTCACTTCTAATTAAACGTCCTGTTCCTTGTTTTAGTTTAATTAACATATCTTGTAAATAGACTGTATTAGAGTTACCGACATAGTACTCTGCTTTAGCGTCCATTACTGGGTCTACTACATGGAAAGGAAGTTTAGGGATGATAACACTTTCTAATGATTCTCCTTTAATATCTATTCCTTCAAAGAATGAACCTGTTGCGAAAAGACAAGAAGTTGTATCTTCTTTAAATTTATTTTTTAATGTTTCTGTATCTTTCCCATCTTCTTGAATGTAGATATTGTAAGGCTTATTTTCTTCATTAATTCTTTTATATACTTCTTGCATGTCTTTTTTAGCAGTAAATAGTACAAGGGTTCTTCCTTCTGTAATATCTATTAATTCACTAATTTTTGTTGTGATGGATTCTAGATATGTTTCATGATCAGAATCTTTTGGTGATACTAAGTCTAATGGACAATATAACATGGCGTTTTCGTCATAGTTAAATGGTGATGGAAGAGGTTTTCCTGAGAAAATACGACCAGGTGTTTTATTATCAATTCCAAGTCCTTTGATGAAATATTCATAGTCTCCTTTTGTTGTTAATGTTGCTGATGTAAATACTTTACCATAGTTAGGATTATTTAATAAATTTCTAGCAAGTTCTGGTATATTTCTGGGTACATATTGTATTTCAATATGTTCTAGTGTACCAGGTAAGAAAGCTGCCCAGTAAACATTCTTTTGATCTTCATTTGTTAGAATTAAATCTTGAAAAGCTCGTTTAGTCTCTTGTAAGGTATTAATTTGTTCTAGGAAGTCCCTATTTTTGTTATAGCGACTATTAAATGCTGCTTCTTCCTCTAAATCACTTAATTGTTTTATTAATATTTCTACGGATTCTTTTATGGCAGGAGTACATTTAAAACCAGAATTTTCAGAATCAAAAACATCAATATTTTCTGTAGCATGTTTCTTGTATTCTCTCTTGGCACTAGTACTTATTTTTCTAAATAGACTATTGATAGTACCAAGTACTGGTATATCGTTTTTAGCATTTTTATTCAAATGATAATACAATCTATAAATTAATGATTCTAGCTCCTGTTTATTTAAACTTTTTTTATAGGAGTCTCTTATTTTTTCTTCTAAAGTATGGGCCTCATCTACAATTAGAATTGATGGTTCATTTAACAAAGGATTTACACTATCTCTTTTTAATGATTCTACTAATAAGTTATGGTTACAAATGATAGCTTTTGACTCTGGCCAACGTTTTCTTTTTACTCGATAAGTACACTCTGATTCATATAAACAGTTAGTACATCTAACTTTATCAACATTCATTTTCTTCCAGTCTATTTGACTAATATCATTATAATCTGTTCGTTCCACCTTACCTTCTTTTATTCTAGCCTTAATACTTTTTACTTTTTCTGTTTCACCAGTATTTTTTTCGAAATATTCAAAACGTCTTTTACATAGATAGTTACTTCTTCCTTTAGCAATAGTAACATTTATTTTCGGCAAACCTAACATTTCAGATAAAGTTTCTATTTCTTTTTTTAATTGATCTTGTAGAGCTTTTGAAGATGTTGAAATGATGAATCCTTTAAATTTATTATTACCAGAACTTGCATATATCAAAGGCACTAAATAGGCCCAAGATTTACCTGAACCTACACCTGACTCAACTAAAAGAATGCTACGGTCTTTTATAGCATCAGCTATATCTAGAGCCATAGTATGTTGGCCTTCACGGTACTCTAAAGTTTTGCTATTTTCTAAATTTGAAAAGAAACTATCGATTTGTTCTTCTTGTTCACGACTTAATATTGGCTCTTCTTTTTTCCAAACACTCATATATCACACCTGCCCTTTACTTGAGTGCATATTATACTATAAACTTGCCTAAAAGTCAATATAGAGCATGAATCAGCATAAGAAAATGACACAGCTGCACCATGTCATTTTTATATTAATATAATTTCTCATTCCTCTATTATATACGGATCATCTACAGTACCAATTCCCTCAGTTGTCTTGGTTCCAGGTACAAGTGAAACGACAGGCCGCGCGCCGCCGGTGTAGTTGACGTAGTCGCTGTACAGGTCGCCGGACGAGTTGACGTAGAAGCCGTAAGCGCGGTAGTAGCTGATGTAGAAGGAAGGCGACAAAGCACAGTACCTTTGACCCGTATATAGATAATACTTATTGTTTGTATTATATCCTCCTGCTAATATTACCTCATCTGCCGTTAATAGTCCAACTGGATAAGTTAAGGCTCCATTTCCGCCAGACGACGTCGAAACTGTAAATCCATCCCTACTTTCATTTGGGCATTCTACACTTGGACTTTTTATAGTCCAACTCCTATTGTAAGCACTAAAATATGAATAACCAGTTCCAGCGTCAGTATCTTTACCTACTAGTGAGCCTTTATACAATGTCCTATCATTACAAAAGATAGTATCTTCAAGTTTTTCAGTATAATTAGTCATATTGTTCTTATACCATGTATCTAGTGTCTTTTTCATAGTTGAATCTGTTGTATTTGTAAACATTTCATCTTTGGCATCTTCTATATCTTTTCCTGATGAAAGTGTTAAATAGTAAATTGTAGAACTATAACCAAAGTAATGGATATAGTAGACTTTACTACATACTCCTGTTGTATTTAGACAT
>CAVIRY010000004.1:0-10661 GCA_963645255.1 bacterium | reverse complement strand
GTTATCTCCTGAACCTGGTGCTTATTTATTATTAGATGATCAAGTATTTAAGGTTTATAATGCGACTATTACTGATAAAAAATTTAATGATAAAAAAATAGGTGAAATAGTTTCAATATATAAAAATGGTATTGGAGTTATGACTTCTACTGGTGAGATAGTTTTAACTGATATTAAGCCATTTGGTAAGAAGAGAATGGATGCTCGTAGTTATATTAATGGTATACATAATAACTTAATTGGTAAGGTGTTAAAGTAGATGAAAAAAGTATTAAGTAGTTTTAAAAAGTTTCAAGATTTAATTAAGGAGTTGAAGAAAACTGAAAAAGGTAAGTCAATTTTATTTTTCAGTTTTTGGGGTCTTTTCTTTTTAGTAGTAGCAATAATGGCTAGAGTACTTCCTAGAGGACCTGTGTATATTGTTGATGATTATATAAAGAAGGATACTTTTTCATTTGCTAGTATAGAAAAAAATAATTATTCATTTAATTATACAGTTAATATAGATGGTTTAGTTTATAATTATACTGGTATTAGAAAAGATGATGATGAGTTATTTTCATTTAATAATTTAGATTATTATAAGAAAAATGATAGTTATTTTAGTAAAATTAATGAAGTTTGGGTTAGAGAAGAGAATCCTTATTTATTTAGTGATTTTTTCAATATAAAAAATATTAATGATATGTATACTTTGTCAACTTATATATCTAAGACTGAATATGAAAGTAAAGATCTTGGTTATAACTATAAATTGGCAACAGAAACTATTGTTAAGATGTTAGAAAATATAGATATAGATATAGAAGAAGTACCAAATGATTTGATTTTTACTACTGATAGTACTGGTACTGTTAAAAAGATAGAGTTAATACTTAATAGTTATGGTAAATATAAAGGATTATGTGTTAATACATTTGTAATTACTTTAAATTATAGTGACTTTTCAAGTATTAAAGAAATTGTTAGTCCAATAGATTAACAATTCTTTTTCTTTTTTCTTTAAATATTGTATAATAGATATGAAATGTTAGGTGATGTTTTTTGAATATATATGGATTAACATTAGAAATGTTAGAAGAATACTTTGTTAATGAACTTGGTTCTAAGAAGTTTCATGCTGATCAGTTGTTTTCTTGGCTATATGAAAAAAGAATTCATGATTATAGTGAAATAACTAATATAAAGAAAGAGTTATTAGATAGAGTTTCTAAAGAATATAGTATTAATAGATTAAAGATAGTTAATGTTGAAAAAGATACAGATGTTTGTAAATATTTATTTGAACTTGGTGATAAAGAACATATTGAGGCTGTTTTAATGAGACATGATTATGGTAATAGTGTATGTGTTTCTTCTGAAGTTGGTTGTAACATGGGATGTAGATTTTGTGAATCTGGTAGAAGAAAAAAAGTTAGAAATTTAGAAACGTATGAAATGGTGTTACAACTATTAATGATTGAAGAAGATTTAGGAGAAAGAATTAGTCATGTTGTTGTGATGGGGATAGGAGAACCTTTTGATAACTATGATAATTTAATTAAATTTTTAAAAATAATAAATCATCCTAAAGGAATGGCTATTGGTGCTAGACATATTACAGTTTCTACTTGTGGAATTGTACCTAAAATAAAAGAATTTAGTGAATTAGATTTACAGTTTAACTTGGCAGTAAGTTTACATGCTCCTAATAATGAAATTAGAGATAATATTATGCCAATAAATAAAGCTTATCCTTTAGATGTACTTATACCTGCTTTGAAAGAATATTATAATAAAACTAATAGAAGAATTACCTTTGAATATGTATTATTAGAAGGAATTAATGATAGTACAGAGTGTGCAATAGAATTAAGTAATTTAGTTAAAGGAATGAATTGTTATATTAATCTTATTCCTTATAATGAAACAAATAATTTGAATTTTAAGAGAACTAGTACTGTTCAAATTATGAAGTTCTATGATATACTTAAGAAAAATAATATTAGTGTAACAATTAGAAAAGAATTTGGTGGTAAAATAAGTGCTGCTTGTGGACAACTTAGAAGTAAGAAGGAGGAAGTATGAGATCATTTTATTTGACTGATGCCGGTAAAGTAAGAGACCATAATGAAGATAGTGTTATTATTATTAAAAATAGTGATAATGAATATTTAATGGCTATTGCTGATGGGATGGGTGGACATTCTGCTGGAGAAGTTGCTAGTTCAATAGCTATAGGTTATTTAGGAAAACATTTTAAAGAAACATTTATTCATTTAAATAAAGTTAGTGCTATAAATTGGATAAGAGATGCTGTTGATGAAATTAATACGTTAATATTTCAACATGAAAAAACTCATCCAGAGAGTAAAGGTATGGGTACAACGTTAGTACTTGCAGTTTATACTAAAGATTACTTATTGTTTGGTAATGTAGGAGATTCTTCTGGTTTTGTATTAAAAGATGATGAATTAAGAAAAGTTACTTATGATCATACATTAGTTAATTTATTAGTTAGTGCAGGGGAACTTACAAAAGAAGAAGCTAGTAGTCATCCAAAGAAAAATGTTTTGATGAAGGCTTTAGGAGCTGCATTAAATGTAGATGTTGATATATTTGAATGTGATATGGATATGAATATTAGGGAAGTTTTATTATGTAGTGATGGACTTACTAATATGTTAGATAAAGAACAAATTGAGAAAGTATTACTTGGTGAAGGTAGTGTAGAGGATAAGGTAGAGAAATTGATTAAAAAAGCGAATAATCGTGGGGGTACAGATAATATTTCGGTTGCTTATTTGACTTTAGAAGAAGAAGGTGACAAATAGTGATTACGAAAGGGCAAAAGATTAATGATCGTTATGAAATAATTAGATCAATTGGCGAAGGTGGTATGGCCAATGTTTATCTTGGTTATGATACGATACTAGATAGAAATGTTGCGATAAAGGTATTACGTGGAGATTTATCTAATGATGAAAAATTTGTTAGAAGATTTCAAAGAGAAGCATTATCAGCTTCATCACTTGCTCATCCTAATATTGTTGAGATGTATGATGTTGGTGAAGATAATGGACTTTACTATATAGTAATGGAATATATTGAAGGTAAGACTTTAAAACAATTGCTGAAGAAGAGAGGTACTCTTACATTGTCTGAGGCAATTGATATTATGTTACAACTTACTGATGGTATGGCTCATGCACATGATTCTTATATAATACATAGAGATTTAAAACCTCAAAATATTATGATTAAAGATGATGGACAAATCAAAATAACTGATTTTGGTATTGCGATGGCTCTTAATTCAACACAATTAACTCAGACTAATTCTGTTATGGGTAGTGTTCATTATTTGCCACCAGAACAAGCTTCTGGAAAAGGATGTACAATTAAGAGTGATATTTATTCTATGGGTATTATTTTTTATGAGTTATTGTCAGGAAGTTTGCCATTTAGAGGAGATAACGCTGTTGAAATAGCTTTGAAGCATATGAGAGATCCTTTACCTAGTTTAAGAGAGGATAATCCAGCTATTCCACAAAGTATAGAGAATATTATTAGAAAAGCAACGGCTAAGAATCCAAAAAATAGATATGAAGACGCTAGAAGTATGCATGAAGATTTATTAACTGCGTTAGATGATGATAGAATGGATGAAGCAGTTTATCAATATAAATATCCTGAACATGAAACTGATAATACAAAACGTATTAAGAAATTAGAAAATATAGAAGAGAAAAAAACAGAAGATAAAGAGTTAGATGATGAGGAAGATGAAGACACAGAAAAAGTAGCTAAAAAGATAGAAGATGAAGACTTTGAAGATAAAAAAAGTAATCGTATCATAATCATTTTAGCAGTTATTTTTGGAGTACTTGTTTTAGCGTTAATTACAGTTTTCTTTATAATACCAGCTTTTTCTAATGAAAAACCTGTAACTGTTCCAGAGTGTGAAGGAGAAAAAGTAAGTACTTGTGAGAAAAAACTACAAGCTTTAGGATTAGAAGTTAATACTAAAATAGAAACAGAAGCTTCTTCAGAAATAGATAAAAATAGAGTAATAAGAACTGATCCAGAAGAAGGTAGAAGTGTTAAACCTGGTACTGTAGTAACTATTTATAAATCATCTGGAGAAGAAGTTTATGAAATAGAAGATTATACAGGTAAAAACTATATTGAAGTACAAACAATATTAGAGACTAATTATGGTTTAAATGTTACAGTTGAGAAAAAAGAACCAGCTGATTCAGAAAAAGAATATGATGAACAAGAAATAATTGGGCAGTCACTAGCTGCAGGGTCTGAAGTTAAAAAGGGTGACTCAATTATATTATATATTCCTGATATAGTTGATACATTCCCTGATATGGTTACTGAAGGATGGACAGTAGAAGACGCAGAAGCTTTTTGTGAAAAATATAATTTAGTTTTAAAAAAGAAATATGAAGTTACATCAATATATTCTCCAGGTAAAATAATAGGACAGTCTAGAGCGGCTGGTAGTCCTATATATGAGGGAAGAACTTTAGAAGTTACAATTGCTTCTGAGCCAGAAAGTTCTAGTAATACTACAGATAAAGATAAAGAAAAAGATACAGAAAAAACAGATTCAAATAGTTAGGTGTTGATTTTATGCAAGGACAAATAATTAAAATAGTTTCAGATTTACATTACGTTAGTTGTAATGATGAAGTTTTTCCTTGTAAATGTAGAGGTATATTTAGAAAAGAGCATATTACACCCGTAGTTGGTGACTATGTTCTTTTCAGTATAGAAAAAAAATTAATAGAAGAAATATTACCAAGGAAAAATGAGTTTGAAAGACCTAAAGTTAGTAATATTGATCAAGCCTTTATAGTTACAAGTTTAGTTAATCCTGATTTTTCTTTAAATCTATTAGATAAAATGTTAGTTCTTATGGAGTTACATAATGTAGAAGCTATTATTTGTATTACAAAAGAAGATTTAGTTTCAGATTTAGAGTTAGAGAAAATTAGAGAAACTTTAAAATATTATAAAAATTTAGGTTACAAAGTTGTTTCTAATCAAGAAATAGATAAGATTAAGACTTTAATTAAAGGAAAAACTAGTGTTTTTACAGGGCAAACTGGTGCTGGAAAAAGTACTTTGTTAAATAAACTTAATCCTAATTGGAATTTAGAAACAGGAGAAGTTTCATTAGCGTTAGGTCGTGGTAGACATACGACAAGAGTTGTTGAACTATTTTCTTTATTTGATGGTAAAGTTATGGATACACCTGGTTTTTCAGCATTAGACTTTAATAAGTATAGTAAAGAAGAAATAAGAGATGCTTTTATTGAATTTTCTATGTATCCTTGTCCTTTTAAAGACTGTATGCATACAAAAGAAAAAGAATGTATAGTAAAACAAAAAGTTATTTCTAATAATATATTAGATAGTAGATATGCTAATTATTTAAATTTTATAAGGGAGGATAAGAAATGAAAGTAAGTGCTTCGTTTTTAAGTTGTAAAGACTTGATTAAAGATTTAGTTAAATTAAATGAGACTGATGTTGATTATATTCATGTTGATATTATGGATGGGAAGTTTGTAAAGAATAAGACTATGCCATTTAGTGAAATGAGAAATATTTATAAATATACTTCTAAGAGATTAGATGTTCATCTTATGGTAGCAGATCCAAGTAAATATATTCCTTTATATGCAGAGTTGAATACAGAATATATAACTTTTCATGTTGAAGTTGATCAAAACATTGAAGAGTGTTTAGAGCTTGTTCATAAGTATTCTATTAAAGCGGGTCTTGCGATAAAACCTAATACTAAAGTAAGTGAATTAGTTCCATATTTACCATATATAGATTTAGTTTTAATTATGAGTGTTGAACCAGGTAAAGGTGGACAAGAGTTTATTGTTGATACAAGTGATAAAATAAAAGAAGTTAGAGCTTTACTTGATGCATATAATTCTAAAGCTGTTATTAATATAGATGGTGGAGTTAATGATAAGAGTAGAAGTTTATGTGATGGTGTTGATATAGTTACTTCTGGTAGTTATATTGTAAGAAGTGATGATTTCCAAGAAAAGATAAATAGTTTAAGATAGTACCTTATGAGGTACTTTTATTTTTTTTAGTAGAAAGTCATTTTATTATGTGTTATAATTGAGTAAATAGGAGGCTGGTTAGTGATGAATAATAATGTTAATCCTAATGAAAAGTTGAATCAAAATAATAGTGTTAATACAGGTAATGTTTCAACTAATAATGTTAATAATAATCCTGTACAAAATAATAATGTAGTAGAAAGGATGACTGTTAAAAGTAGTTCTGTAATGGGAGAGATGTCTACTGGTACTGTTACTAATAATAGTAATACTACTGATACTGCTACTAATACTACAGTTTCTGTTAATAGTGAACCTGTTAAAACAGAACAGTCTCTTAACGATAATGTTAATGTTAATACAGGTAATGTTGAGAAGACTCCTAAGCAAGATGAAAGATTTAGTTTATTTAAGACGGAAGAAAAAAATACTACTCCTGTTATTATGTCTAAACAAATGGCTGATAAGTTAGAAGCTGAAAGAAAAAAAGTAAGAGAAGAAAAAGAAAAGTATGAGTTTAAACCTGTTAGTAAATTTAAATATTTTTTAATGATTGTTTTCTTTATATTTATGTTTGCTTTAATTTATTTTTTACCTGATATAACAAATTACATAAATATTCAGAAAGATTTAAAAGAACAAGAAAATGCTCCTGTTATTACTACTGGATTATTAACTTGTAAGTTAGAAAGAACTACTGATGTTTTTAATGTTAATTATACTGCTCAATTTAGTTTTACTGATAGTAAGTTAAATAAATTGTCTTATGTTATTTCTTATGAAGGAGATTCAGTTTTAGATAGTGATAAATTAGATGAACTTACAGATAAATGTAAATTACTTAGGGATGGAGTTAATTCTTTGGCTGGTGTAAATATAGATTGTAGTAGAACTGATAGTACTTTTGTTGAAACACAACTTTTTACTTATTCATTAATTGATAAAGAAAGTATCAATTCTGCTTATATAGAAGCTGGTGGTGTTTATCCAGAGTTTGATAATGAACAAGATATAGATGTAATTGAAAAGAATATGAGTGCATCTGGTTATAAGTGTGAAAGAACAGCTTCATAATTGCCAATATATGTAAAGTGTTGTAAACTCTTTGTAAATATGTTGTTTTTGTATTTACAGGGAGTTTTTTTATGAACCAAATTTTATAAATACGCTATTGTTTATTTAATAGCTTTATTAATAATGACTTATATAGATGTTGATAAGAAAGATGTCTATAAAGAGTATGTATATGCTTCTAATGAAATAATTATAGATGATGAATTAGATAGTGATGTTGAAGAGATACTTGATAATAGTGATGATGAAGTCGTTGATGATGTGTTAGAAATTCAACTTGGAAAATTATCCAGATATGGACCGGATTGTTATTTATGTACTGGTTATTTAGCATATGGTCTTTATGTTGGATCAGGTACAATTTACTATAATGATAATTATTATGGAAATGTTAGAATACTAGCGGGAGATAAGTCTTATCCTTTTGGAACTATTGTTAGAGTTAGTTATGATATGGACTCTTTTTTAGGAATTGTGTTAGATAGAGGAGGTTCAATAGGCTTTAATGGTAAAGCGTTATTTGATTTACTTTATCCTAATGAATACTTAGCTGATAAAGATGGAGTCAATTATAATACCAAATTTGAAATACTTAGATATGGATTTTAGTATTGATTAATAATTAAGTTTATTATAAAATTAAAGCGAAGTAGTTTACTTCTTTTATCTTGAAAAAAAATAGGTTTTGTGTTATAATAAGCGGCAATTGGAAAGGGTTTGGATTGTATATGGATAGAGAAATTTTGGAAAAAATTTTACAGAATGCGAAGGAAACTTCTATTAAAAAATTATCTGATGATGAGATTATAGAAATGGTAGCAGAAACAGAAGAAAGCTTAGGCAAAGAACTTACTGGTTATGGAAAACATGATAGACCTTATCGTCAATATTTTGATGAAGAAGTTTTAGAAAAAGAGTTTCCTAAAGAAAGACTTAGTACATTGGCTTTAAAAAAGGCTAATGAGATGCGTGATACTGTGGCATATCGTTGCGATAGATTAATTACTTTTGGTGATTTGGTTGATAAAAGTGTAGAATTTGCTTATGCATTAAAACATAAATTCAATGTTGAAAAAGGTGATATTATTGTGATGTGTACACCTTCTGTTCCGGAATCTATTTATGCTTTTTTTGCAGCTAATCTTATTGGCGCAACTGTTAGACCAATTGATCCTATGAGTAATAGTGACGCTATAGAAAAATGTATGGAAGAATCTAATTCTAAACATTTAATTGCATTAGATTTGACATATCCACAACTTAAAAATATTACTGATGCTGATAATGAACGTAAGGTTATTTATCTTCCAATAAAGGATTCTTTACCTTTTACTTCTTTACCAAAGAAGTCTATAATTAGTTTAATGGAAGGTATTTCTAAACTAAGAATTAAGTTGGATAATAATGAAAATTGGGTAAGTTTTGAAGAAGTTATTGAAGGATTACAAAGTAAGAATATACATATCGAAGATGTTGCAGAACCATATGTTGAAAATGAAAATGTTGCGATTTTTCAAACTTCAGGTTCTACTGGTAAATCAAAAGGTGTTGTGACAACAAATGAAAACTTTTTAAGCTCTGCGTTTAAACAATTGTATTCTGAATTTGATATTGATGAACATGATTCTATGTTTAATCCTATGCCCCCTTCTAGTTCATATTTCTGGTATGATATAGTTCTAGCAATAATATGGGGAGTTACTACTTCTTTAAGTCCATTGTTTGATCCAATTAATTGTACTAAGGAATTTTTAAAAGACGAAAGTTCGGTTATATTACTGGGACCATTATTATTAGAAAGAATTTGTGATTATGTAAAAAAAGAAGAAGCAAAAGGAAGAAAAGTTGATTTTTCCGGTAAACGTCATTTGATTTCTGGTGGTGATTTATTAGAATTATCTTTAGAGCAAGAAACTAATATGGTTATGAAAAAGACTGGTAGCGTCGCTATTGTAGAGAATGCATTAGGTACGTCTGAAACTTGTGGTCCAGCTCTTAATCCAAATGGTGTTTTAAAAAATAAAAAAATTTATTCTGAAGGATCTGTTGGAGTTGTTTTTCCAGGAAATGATATGGCTGTATTTGCTTATGATGAAGAAAATAATATAAGACAAGTTGATGCGCCAGATTATGATAATGGTCTTATGTATTATGAAATTGGTGAGATTTGTTATAATGCGGCTAATCCAAATGTGTTTAAAGAATATTATAAAGATGAAGAAAGTACTAATTACGCCTTAGTTAAACATACTGATGGAAGTAAATGGTATCATACTGGAGATTTAGGATATTTGGACCCATCTGGACATGTATTTTTTGCTGGTAGGAAATCTGGTTTAATAATAAGAGATGGTCATAAAGTATGGGCACCAAAAATAGAAAATGTTGTTAAAAGTGTTGAAGGTGTAGTTGACTGTGCTGTTATTGGTGTACCAAGCAAAAAGGATAAAGAAGCTCCTGCTTGTTTTGTTGTATATGATTCTGATGTTAATCCTGAGATGAAGCAAAAAATAGAACAGGGCATTTATGGTAAAATATCTGCTGAATTAGATTCTATGCATGTTCCTACTTTTTATCAAGAACTTGATAGTATTCCTCGTAATTTAATGATGAAAGCAAAAATTCATGAATTAGAAGAAATCTATAAACAGTCTTCTAAAGATACAGAAAAGAAATCTGGTAAAACTTTATTTAAAAGAATATATGAGAAAAATTAAGACTTCGGTCTTTTTTTTCTTTGTTGCTAGGTGTTATAATATTAGCATAATAAGGTGGTTGCAGATATGACTGATATTACTTTTACAATTTGTAGTTTTATGTATGTATTAATTTTATTACTGGTTTTCTATGCAAAGAAAAGATCTAATCATCCAGAAACAAGAATTTTTGGTAAACTATTAATTCTTACTTTATTTGGTGCTGTTTTTGAATTTATAAATTATCTTTTACTTTGTTTTAATGTTGACTATAACAGTATCATATATACTATTAGTACAAAACTTATTTTGTTATATTATATTTTTTGGGTTTCTTGTTTTTCAATGTATATTAATATTATTTCAAAACGAGAAAGTAGAAATAAAATATATAAATATATATTTTTATCTCTTTCTATAATTGAATTTATTTTACCATTATCATATATTAAAACATCTGATTTATTGATTCCAAGCGGACTAGCTGTACTTTTTATATATGCATTGACCAGTATTTATGTAGTCCTTTCAATAATTAAAATTGCTAGGACGTTTAATCGTGCTAGTTTAAAAAAATATATTCCATTAATAGCATTGTTGGTATTAGGAGTTTCAGCAACTATTATTCAATTTTTAAAGCCTGAGTATTTGTTGTTACTTTCCGTGCATGCTATAACTGTTTATATAATGTATTTCACAATTGAAAATCCAGATATGAAAATGGTTGATGCTTTACAGAAAGCTAAGGATGAGGCGGATAGGGCTAATCATGCTAAGACTGACTTTTTATCTAGTATGTCTCATGAGATTA
>CAVIRY010000003.1:0-10015 GCA_963645255.1 bacterium | reverse complement strand
TAAGTCTTTAACTTTTTTATTCTCACCAAAGGATATGTTTTTAGACCCTTTATGTTCTGGTAATGGAAAAGCACCATCTATGTAATCATTAATTATTCTACTCATTGAATCTTTACTTTTTTCTATTTTCATACAATTCCCTCCTTTAGAGACAAAGCTTCATAATTATATCACACTAGAAATTATATGTAAAGAGAAAAAACTAGTACAAAATATAACCTAAATAATTATATAAAGTTGCATAATAGATTTTTGTCGATTTATTACGCCATAGAGTAATTTTTGATGAGCTTTGATTATTTATTACAATTAAAAAGAAAAAGACCAATATGCACAAAACACATTATTGGTCAAAAATAATTATTACTTTGTTGTACTCATCAACTTTTTAAACACATACTATCATAAAGTTAAATTATCAATATATTCAGCAAAATAAATTGGAATATTAATAATTTTACCATTTCTATTTAAATTATTTAATGAGAACCTAATAGATATCTCATTATCATTATTAGAATTATACTTGGTTAAACTATTATGATTTGTACTTTTATCAGATTTAACTTCTATCGGAATTATTTTATTTTTTCTTTGTATCACAAAATCAATTTCACTTCTGTCAAAAGTATAATAATTAGGAGCTTCATCCAACAAATATTTTAATACATTAGCAATATAATTTTCTGTAAAAGCACCCTTGAGTTCTTCTAAAAGCTTATTGCCTTCAAGTATAATACTGCTATCTAAATTAGACATTCTTCTAAGAAGACCAACATCGTTCATATATATTTTATAAGCTGACAAATCATTATAAGCTTTCAATGGAAATGCACATTTCGAAATTAAATAACATTTTGAAATCAAATCAGCATCATTTAACCAGTTTAAAGCAGATTCATATTCTCTTGCCCTTGCTCCTTCTTTTATTACTTGATAAACAAATTTTTTATTTTCTCTAGCTAATTGTGAAGGAATACCATTCCAAATCAAAGATATTTTATTAGCATCGCTCGCATCTACGTGTTTAGAAAAATCGCTTTCATATGAATCTAAAATATTTTTTTGAATTTTATTAACTTTTTCTATATCCTTATCATTAACCCAGCTATGCACAACTTCTGGCATTCCACCAATGATATAATATATTTTTAACTTTTCTATAAGCTGTGTTTCAAATATTTTTGGTATTTCTTTTACCTCTCTAGTTTGTCTCATAACATCAACTAAATTTTGAGAATTGTCAGCAATTAAAAATTCACTAAATGTCATAGGATATAAATTTAAAAAATCAACTTTACCTACCGGAAAGGATGTCTTTGATAATCTAATTCCAAGCAAAGAATCAGCACATGCAACATGATACTCACCTGCCTCTTCACAAAAATATTTTAATGAATTTAAGGCATTTGGACATTCTTGTATTTCATCAAAAATAATCAACGTAGTATCAGGATTGATTTTTTTACCAACGACAAGTGACAATTGTTCAATTATTCTTTTCGGATCTTTAGTACTTAAAAACAATTCTGACAAACCATCATCATGATCAAAATTAAAGTATGCAACATTGTCATAATTATTATCTCCAAATTCTTTTAAAATATAAGTTTTCCCAACTTGTCTTGCACCTTTCAAAATTAAAGGTTTCCTGTTACAACTATTTTTCCATTCAATAAGTTTTTCAGTTATAAATCTCTTCATATTATCACCACCATCAATGATATTATATCACACTTTTACATAAATATTTCACTTATTTATCACACTTTTGCATACTTTTTTATCATTTTAATCACATTTTTGCAAAAAAAGAGATTAAATCTCTCCATCTATCATTTTAATCTCTCTTCTTGTTATAAATTTTTTATATCTATAATTCTTCGGTAATATTGAAATAAGTATCTCTCTAGACAACTTTTCTCTTTTATAATACTCTTCAAATAAACTACCTTTTTTCTTTATAAGCACTGGTCCAAAGAAATATTCTTTCTTACTATAATGTCTTTTACCTTTTTTAAACTTAATAATTTGATAAATAAATTTCTTATCTTTAACTAATTCTTCATCATCTATATAAAAACCATTTTTTACTAAAAACTTTTTTACATCTACCTGATAATTATTAGGACTAAGTATAATAGTATCAATATTTTTTAATACTTTAATATTCTTTTTAAATATCCCTATCATATTTCTTCCACCCATACCAGAAATAATAATAGTATTAACTTCATCAGTATAAGTATCAAGTCCATCTCCTAATCGAACTTCTATACTTTCTTCTAACCCTTCTCTTTTTATATTATCTTTTGCTTGTTTTACTGGTCCTTCTGCTATATCAGAAGCTATTGCTTTAATATTCTTATTTTTTTTAACTAAATAAATATCTAAAAAAGCATGATCACAACCAATGTCTAAACAAAAGGAATTAGCATCCACTAAATCCCCTATCTTTTTTAATCTATCATTAATTTTCATTAATCAGTTAAAAAGTCCTTTAATTTTCTACTACGAGAAGGGTGTCTTAATTTACGAAGTGCTTTTGCTTCTATTTGTCTAATTCTTTCACGAGTAACTCCAAATATTTGTCCAACTTCTTCTAGTGTTCTACATTGTCCATCGTTAAGTCCAAAACGAAGTCTAAGTACTTTTTCTTCACGATCAGTAAGTGTTGATAAAACTCCTGATAACTCTTCTTTTAACATTTCAACTGTTGCATACTCTTCAGGTCCCATTGTTCGCTCATCTTTAATAAAGTCTCCTAAATGTGAATCATCTTCTTCACCAATTGGAGTCTCTAATGAAACAGGATCTTGAGATATTTTATATACTTCACGAACTTTATCTATAGAAATACCTAACTTCTTAGCTATCTCCTCATCTGTAGGTTCACGATTTAACTCTTGTGTTAATTGTCTTTGTACACGAGCTAATTTGTTAATTGTTTCAACCATGTGTACTGGAACACGAATAGTTCTAGCTTGGTCTGCTATAGCTCTAGTAATAGCTTGTCTTATCCACCAAGTAGCATATGTTGAAAACTTATATCCTTTTGTTGGATCAAACTTATCAACAGCTTTCATTAAGCCAATGTTACCTTCTTGAATTAAATCCAAAAATAACATACCACGTCCTACATATCTTTTCGCAATACTAACAACTAAACGAAGATTAGATTCAGCAAGCATTCTCTTTGCTTCCTCATCACCTTCTTCAGCTCTTTTAGCATACTCAAATTCTTCATCAGAAGTAAGTAAATTAATACGTCCAATTTCTTTTAAATACATACGTACAGGATCATTAATCTTAACATCTTTTGATAAAGTAATATCTTCAACTACTACATCAGCAGTAATCTCTTCTCCAGATGCATCATCAGTTCCATCTTCAGTAACTATATCGATATTTGCTTCAACTAAAGCATTATATAATTCATCTAAAGAATCACTATCAACATCTAATCCTTTTAGTTCTTCTGCTAGTTGTTCATAAGTAATAAAACCTTGTTTCTTACCCTTCGCTAGTAATTTATTTTTTCTTTCTTCAAGTGTTTTTATTTCTCCAACCATGTCTATTCTCCCATTCTTAAATTTCTAATCTTATTAGCAATCTTAGCTTGTTCTAATGGATCTACTTCTTTTTTCATTAAATTAGTTAATCTTTTAATTTCCTGATTACTTCGATACTCTCTTATAACCTTAAAATACAAGAATAACTCTTCTTTTGTAGTCTCTTCATTATAATTACCAGCTAAAATACTATTTAATAAAACTAAAATATCTTCTTTATCTTGAACATAAGTATAAAAATCCGCAACATTTATATTACCATATAACTTATAATAATAGATAATTTCACTTGAAAGTATACGACTCTCTTCACTAGGAAAAACTATTCTTTCCATCTCTACTTGACTAATTACCCAATCATTATTAAGCATAAAGTAAAGTATCTGTTCTACTGCTTTATCATACTTTGTTTTCTTAACTATTTTATTTATAACCGGAACTTCTTTTTCTTTAACTGTTTCTTTAAACTCACTAAAGTCCTTAAACTTTTTTTCCAATGTATTATAACTTATATCAAACTCTTTTGCAAGTTTTTTTAATACTATTTCTATTCTAATTGTATCATTAATCTTTGTAGTTTCTCTTAAAACTGTATTTATATAATTAGCTTTTTCTTCATCACTTCTAAAATCTACGTTTTTACGTAATTGTTGCATTTTAAAATCACTAAAGTTTAAAGCATTTTCTATAAGTCCTACAAATCTATCTTTACCTGATTTTAATATAAATGAATCTGGATCATCATCATTAGGAAGTACTACTACTTTAACTTCAACTCCAAGTTCTAATAAATGATCCCCGATACTAAGCATAGCGTGTACACCAGGATTATCTCCATCTAAACAAAGAATAATATTGTTAGAAAGTCTCTTAAGTAAATTAAATTGATTATTAGTTAAAGCCGTACCCATTAAAGCAACAGTATTTTTAATACCAATAGTACTAGCTCTAATAACATCCATAAATCCTTCCATAACTATAACTGACTTCTTTAGTCTACATTCTTCTTTCGCAATATGATAATGGTATAACATTTCACCTTTTTTAAATATGTCAGTTTCTTTGGTATTTAAATATTTATTTTGATCAATATCTTTATAAATTCTTCCTGAAAAACCTACTACTTGTCCTGAAACGTTATATAAAGGAAACATAATTCTATCGTTATATATATCATGATCATCAACAGATAAACCTATTCTATTTAATGTACTAAGTTCATACTTTTTATTTACTAATAACTTAGTCAAATCATCTCTAGTATCTAATGATAAACCTATTTCAAATTCTTTTATAGCCTCTTCATTGATACCTCTATTATTTAAATAGTTACGAGCCTCTTTTCCTTTAATACTAGATAAGTTATTTTGAAAATATTTAACTGAAAAGTTATATGCTTCATAAAGATTATCAAATTTCGTACTTTTCCTTTGAATATTAATAGATGAAACATTAACTCCTACTTTATCACCTAAGTATTTTAAAGCTTCTTTAAATTCAATATGTTCATAGTTCATTAAGAATGTATAAACATTACCTGTAGCATGACAAGAAAAACAAGTATAAATCTGTTTTTCTCTAGAAACACACATTGAAGGATTAGAGTCATCATGAAAAGGACAAACTCCAAAAAAGTTTTTACCCTTTGCTACTAAAGGAATTCTCTCTCCTATGATGTCAACTATATCTGTCTTACTACGAATTTCATTCGCTAAGTCATTATTCATATGACACCACTCCTTCTAAACAACACTTAATATATCATATTTTGACATATTTTTCAACAAAGCAAAGTATAAAAATGTCCTATCTAAACAAAAGAACTAGAGTTACTCTCTAGTCGTTTTTAGTTTCCCATTATATGATGGAAATCACCAGCTTTTTTATAATCATGAACCAAATCATCAGAAAAAGTTCACTACAGCTAATATACTACCATTCAACAATTACGTCTATAGCAACTTTTTATATATAAAAACTAAAGAACAATGCCTCTAGTTATATATTATTATTCTGCACCATCAATAACATAAGGATTGTTGGTACTTCCATCTCCTCTTGATGTTCTAATTCCAGGAGCCAGTGAGACAGCAGGACGAACACCACCGCCAGAAGCCAATGCGCCTTTAGAACTAACACCATAGATTCCTCTTCCCAAAAAATAACTATCAGGAGATAAGGAAAAATAGCCTTGCCCAGTATACAAATAATAATTAGAATTAGGATTAGCATTACCACCAGCCAACATTATCTCATCTGCTGTTAACAATCCTACAGGATAGGTTAGAGCACCATTCCCACCTGTATCTGTTGAAACAGTAAAACCATCACGTTTAGAATTAGGACACACTACACTAGGACTATATGTAACAGCAATTCTATTATGAGTACCAAAGTACAAATAAGGTTCCTCCGTTCCAGCATCAAAGTCTTTTCCAACAATAGATCCAGAATACAATGTCCTATCATTACACCAAAGAGTATCTTCTAACTTTGCAGTATATGAAGTCATATTTTCAGCATACCAAGAATCAATAAGCTGTTTTATATCAGAGGATTCAACATTAGAAAACATATCTTCCTTAGCAGTCTCAATATTTTCACCATCATCTAGTATTAAATAGTCAGCATATCTGTATTCACCATCAAAATCTATAAGATAATATATTTGTTCACACTGTCCAGTAGTATTAAAGCAAGTATAATGATACTTTGTTGCTATCGTTGCTTTATCAGTATCCCACAAGTTTGTTGAAGTGAATGTATCTTTCAACGTGTATTTCGAACCATCCCATGTAACATCATTTCCAAATAAATACTTATATGTATCATCATACACAAGTTGATAATTATCCGTTGAAGTTATAAGGTTTTTACTATCACAAGTTGTACTTGAAAAATCTTTGCAAAAATAATAACCGTTATAACTATCATAATTACTAAACCAAGATGTACGTCTTACTGTTACCGTATTTTTTAAAGTAAAAGTTCCATCACTATTTTCAGTAACACTCCTACCCAAAGTGATAGTTTTTGAAGTCGGTGACGTATCACCAGACGTTAAAGGTATAGCATAACGATAAGTACTATCACCACCAGCTATATAATATACTTTTGAACAACCATTATTAGACGTAAGTCCACAAGTATAATATCCAGATAAGCTACTGTAATAATCACTCCACATTCTTTGGACAGCATTATTTAAAGTATACTTTCCATTAGAATAAGTAACAGATGTACCAAAATAATAACTATTTGAGCCCATAAAGTCTCGCGTCAATACAGATTTATACGCCTGAGTCCAATTAATATAATACTTATTTTCTCCGTACATATATCCGAAACCATTTAATACACTCCTATAAAGTGCTGAAAATTCACTTGTACCTATTTGGCTTTCCACATCAGTATTGTCACATTTCTTTGAAGTAGCACCTGTTGGTCTAGTTACTGAAAAACTCACCGTGTCAGTACCAGAGCTTGAAGAAACATCTTTAGTATATTTAACCATAATAACATTACTAGATGTTAAGTCACCTAATGTTATTGTACCTGTATTTGTACCTGAATCAATACCTATTTCTGTACCATCTTTATAAAAATATGCCTTATCATAATTTGCTTCTGACGAAACTGAATATGACAATATATATGTGCCTTTCTCAGCAACCGAGAATGATATTGTTCCAGTTGCAGAATCTGTTTTATTAGTACTTGTCCATTTATTAGTAGAACTATCATATGTATAAGGATAAGTAGTATCGTTTGAAACATTTATATATTCATTTTGTGCAATAGGTATAGATTCATAAATTTCTTCTGGAGTACCATTATAAATTAATTTTACACCACCGGTATTTGTTGTTCTAACTGCCTTCCAACAAAATCCAGCAAAGTACACATTATTATTATCTACGTTGCCTCGATAATAATAAACAGGATATTGATCTGATTCAGTACCTTTTCTTGTATAAATTCCAGAATTAGCATCAGTAGGATTTGAACTAAAATCAACATTTGTATCTAATCCTATAGAATTACCAGCAATTAAGTCATACAATGTTGGAACTTTTACTACTGTCCCATCCATTGATTTTGTAATATTCAACTTTTCCCAGATTGCTCTTAATGTTACATTTTGTTCTGGCATAACAAACGTAGTATCAGTTACTTTTTCTACTCCAGAAGTTATTATCTCCCAACCTTTGAATTGATATCCTGAACACGTAGGAACATTGCTATCTATCTGTACTGTATCGTATACAAAATATTTTTTAGAACCAGGAACGTTTGATGGCACACAACTAGCAGGTGCATTTGCTTCATAATTAATCAAATAACTATCTTTTAAAACTGTCGATTGAGTAGTTGTTTCAGTAGTTGAAGTTTTATCTATTTTATAGTTAACATCTGTTTGAGAATGTGTTGAATAAACACCCCCAACATCTTCTAAATCATTATTCAAATTTATATCTATCGTTAAAGACGCATCAAGACCTGACCTTAACCCTGATAAATCCCAAATAACTTTATTATTACTAATAGTTGCTTCACCAAATGTCGTAGTTATATCTGTTATATTATCCAAATTAAAATAATTATCATCTACATAATCGGTTAAAACAAGCTTTTCATAGAGATCAGTAGTTAAAGAAGCTTTAATTAAAGTATCATATATAGTAGTTTTAATTACGAAAAATTGCTCATCAGTTACATTCTTAATACCAGAAAATGCAGTATCACCAGAATTATATTGAACACCATTAATATTTAAATAATCATATTTATTTTTTAAATATCTATATTCGCCCACTTCACTAGGTATATCAAGCGTAGGCTGTCCATCAGTAAAAAGTACCGCAACACAGTTTCTATTAGACTCTTCACTATATGTACTTAATAATTCATCAAGTTTAATCAAAGCTTGATAATAACTTGAACCAGCATTAGACTCAGATGATATATTATTAATAGTTTCCAACAATATTTCACTGTTATCAGTAAAATCACTCATAATAACCGCTAAATCCGAAAATCCAATGATGGAAATCTTATTTCCTTTAAGTACATTTTCATTAACAAAATCACTAAGTTCACTTTTCAAATAAGTAAGAGCACTTTTACTAAAATCAGCTAAATCCAACATCAAAACAATATCAGTATAATCAGCATTATTTTTCTCTAAAGTATCTACTTTTATATTAATTTGAGCTTTATCTTTACTAATCCAATGAGCCGACTTTGTATATTGCCAAGACCCTTCTGCTTTATCAGAATATGACAAAGTAGTTGAAGGTACGGTTATACTTGAAACAGGTGTTAAAGTAGCAAAAGAACTACCTACAAGAACAATCAAAATCCCCATCAAAACAACGAAACCTAATAAGTATTTTTTATTAGATAAAAACTTATTAAACTTTCTTAATCTTTCCTTAATAATACTCATACAAAAACTCCTACACTTCTTACTATATACTACCATACAAAGTATATCAAATTTTGCATTGTATTTACAATGCTTTTTAAAAAAAACTAGATTTCTCTAGTTTCTAACAAAATACTATATCAACGACTTTCTCATAAATGTTTCAACATCTTTATCTATATAAACATCTATTAATCCTTTACTAACAATCTTAACAAAACCTAAACCATTAATAACTAAATCTTCATCATACTTAACATCATAAGTAATTTTATTCTTATCCTTAAGTTCATTATTATTAAGTAAATTAAGAAGTCTTCTTACTTTTAAATCATTAGATACAAACAAAGTAAAACTATTTTTTTCTCCCTCAACATAATCTATTCTTATTATATCTTCAATAATAATAGACTGATTAGGTCTTAACTGATAAGTCTTAGGCTTAATCTCTTTCTTAGGAGATATCTTTTTTACTAAACCAGTATCTACATGATTTAAAACAGACCCAGAATCTACAAGTCCGGGAGTATCTATTAAAGTTAAATAATCATTAATTTCAATTTTAACAGTATTTAAAGTAGTAGAAGGTAATGGAGACATAGTCAATTCCTGTAAATTATCTGAATAATTTTGAATTAACTTATTTATCAAACTAGATTTACCAGCATTAGTATGACCAACTACATAAACATTCTTAGATGTTTGATGAAACTTAATTCTCTTAAGTAAATAATCTATATTATAATTTTTGCTAACACTAACAACAATTACTTCTTCAAAATGAATATCTTTTTCTTCTAAATATTTAATTAACTTATTTTCATTAACTGATTTAGGTAAAACATCTCTTTTATTAAGTACCAATATCATTTTATTAGGAATAATATTTCTAATTTGTTCTATATTCTTCTCTAAATTAAGTAAATCAGTAATATATAAAACTAAATCCTTAGTCTCTCCTACACTCTTAAGTATTTCTAAATATTCATCATTAGACTTAGTAATCATTTGATAC
>CAVIRY010000002.1:0-4321 GCA_963645255.1 bacterium | reverse complement strand
CCCTATAGATAATCCTTCTTTATCTGGTGTTTTTAGGTTACGCTTTAAACCAATCAATATTCAAGATAATTATGGTAAAACATATACTGGTGATATTTACTCTTCAGAATTTAATTTAGATAATACGGCACCAGTGATTACAAAAGTTACTGAAACTACTAAAAGCTATTTTTTCATTTTTTCAATTTCTGCTTTAAAAATTGAATATGATAATGTTAATGCTGGTTCTCCTGTTAAATCAATAGTATATTCTTATGATAATTTCACAACTGATTCTAGTCTTACTTGTAAATTAGCATCAGCATTAAATATAAGCGAAGAATTTTTAAAATTTTTTGATATAGATCTTTGTTCTATTGATGATGAAAAAAGTGTATTTTATATTTCTAAAACTCAATTAGATTCAACAAAAGAAAAAATAAATATCAAAATTACTGATGAAGCTGGAAATTCATCTATATATGAATATAAAATGGGTACTAATGTCGAAGAAGAATAGTATTCTTATCACGTTTGATTAGGCCGTCTTTTTCTAGTTTGTTTAATTCACGCATTAGGTTACTTCTATCTACGACAATGTATTCAGCAATAGCTTTGTATGAAGTTGTTACTTTAAATACATTGTCTTTATTCATTCTTTGTTTTAAAAAATATAGAATTTTATCTCTTACTGTTTTTTGAGATAATAATTCTATTTTTTCATTTTGTTTACGATTATCCTTTATTAATAAATCAAATAAAGTAACTACTAAGTTATTGTGAAAAGGACAATTCTTGTTACAATTTTTTAAAATATTATAATAGTCAATAAAAATAACTTCAGTATCATTATTACTAAGTATATATATTTCATCTTCAGAATGTTGGAAAAACAAATTAGAAAAAATATCATTTTCTTTTAATTCACGAAGTATAGTAGTATTTCCATTAATATCAGTTTTTATAATATTAGCTTTTCCATAAGTTATAAAGCCAATTAATTTTTTAGTAGAGAAATTACTAATTATTAATTCCTTGTTTGTAAATACTTTACGATTTATATTTACACACTTTGACAAATTACTTTTAAAACTATTTAGCTTTTCTTTTTCAATATTTTCATACATATTAATACACTTCCTATAAAATAATTTTAACATTTTTTAAATTTTGTTGCAAATGCAACAGTTTATTTTAAATATTTGAGTTATAGTTTAATACATAAGATTGGAGAAGTTATTATGCGTGATATTAAAATTATTAAAAAAAATGGGAATTTAGAAAAGTTTGATCCTGATAGAATAAGAAAAGCTGTTATGACTAGTGCTGAGAGAGTAATGGTTGATTTAACAGACGAAGCTGTTGATAAAATAATAGATATAGTTTGGAATATGATTAATACTCAGACTACTAATCCTACAGTAGAACAAGTACATAGTTTTGTAGAATCTGCTTTAGAACAAGTTAATCCAATTGTAGCTAGAAGTTATAGAGAATATAGAGATTATAAAAAAGAAGTAGTTCATATATTGGATAAAGTATATAAAAAAGCACAAGTAATTACTTATATTGGTGATAAAGAATGTGCAAATATGGATAGTGCTTTAGTTACTACACAGAGATGTTTAATATATAATAGTTTAAATAAAGAACTTTATAAAAAATTCTTTTTGACAGTTAATGAAATAGAAGCTTGTAAAGATGGTTACATTTATATACATGATATGAGTGCTAGACGTGATACGATGAATTGTTGTTTATTTGATATGGCTAATGTATTAAAAGATGGATTTGAGATGAGTAATATTTGGTATACAGAACCTAAAACATTACAGACTGCTTTTAATGTTATGGGTGATGTTATTATTAATACTACAGCTATGCAATATGGGGGATTTACAGTACCAGAGGTAGATACTGTGTTAAAGAAGTACGCTAAGCTTACTTATAAAAAATATTATGATGAGTATTTAAGTATTAAAGGAGATTCTTTTAAAGAAGAAGCTGATAAATATGCTTGGGATAAAGTAAAAAGAGAATGTGAACAAGGATATCAAGGTGTTGAATATAAACTTAATACAGTTA
This sequence comes from bacterium, assembly GCA_963645255.1. Lineage (GTDB taxonomy): Bacteria > Bacillota_I > Bacilli_A > RF39 > UBA660 > CAG-877. The sequence continues at coordinate 2,257 of CAVIRY010000002.1, read as the reverse complement.
GTTCTAGTAGAGGGGATTATCCATTTGTTACATTTACATTTGGTATTGATACAGATGAATATGCTAAACTTATAAGTAGAGTTATGTTAGATGTACATAGAGAAGGACAAGGTAAGAAAGGGTTTAAAAGACCTACATTGTTTCCTAAATTAGTATTTTTATATGATGAGAAATTACATGGTAAGGGTGGAGTTTTAAGAGATAACTTTTTAGCAGCAATAAAGTGTAGTCAAAAGACAATGTATCCAGATTATTTATCATTAACTGGAGAAGGTTATGTTTGTGATATGTATAAAAAATATGGAAGAGTTGTTAGTCCGATGGGTTGTAGGGCATTTTTATCACCTTGGTATGAAAAAGGGGGAATGGAACCAGTTGATAAAAATGATAAACCTGTTTATATAGGAAGATTTAATATAGGAGCTATATCATTACATTTACCTATGATTTTAGCTAAAGCTAGAGAAGAACAAAAAGACTTTTATGAAGTTTTAGATTATTATTTAGAAATGATTAGAAAGATACATATTAGAACTTATCGTTATTTAGCTAAGAGAAAAGCTTCTACTAATCCTTTGGCATATTGTCAAGGAGGTTTTTATGGAGGTAATTTAAAACCAGATGAAGCAATTGAACCAGTACTTAGATCTTCAACAGCATCATTTGGAATAACAGCTTTAAATGAATTGCAAGTTTTATATAATGGGAAAAGTATTGTTGAAGATGGAGAGTTTGCTGTTGAAGTTTTAAAATATATTAATAAAAAGACTTTAGAGTTTAAGAGGGAAGATCATATTTTATACGCTATCTATGGTACTCCAGCTGAGAATTTATGTGGATTACAGATTCAACAATTTAGAAAGAAATATGGTGTTATTGAAGGAGTAAGTTCTAGGGAATATGTTTCTAATAGTTTTCATTGTGGTGTATGGGAAGATATTACTGGTATAGAAAAGCAAGATTTAGAAAATCGTTTTTGGGAACTATTTAAAGGTGGAAGAATTCAATATGTACGTTATAACTTGAGTTATAATAAAGAAGCTATGCTTACATATATAGAAAGAGCTATGAAATTAGGTTTTTATGAAGGTGTTAATTTGAGTTTGGCTTATTGTAATAACTGTGGACATGAAGAATTAGAAATGGATGTTTGTCCTAAATGTGGAAGTAGTGATCTTACTAAGATAGATAGAATGAATGGTTATTTATCATATTCTAGGGTACATGGAGATACAATGTTAAGTAACGCTAAAATGGTAGAGATATCTGAAAGGAAGTCAATGTAGCATGAGATATCATAATATTACAAAAGCAGATATGTTAAATGGTGAAGGACTTAGAGTTGTTTTATGGCTAGCTGGATGTTCTCATCATTGTCATGCTTGTCAGAATCCAATTACTTGGGACGCTAATGATGGGCTTATTTTTGATGAGGCTGCTAAAAAAGAGATATTTGATGAATTAGAAAAAGACTGGTGTTCTGGTATTACTTTTTCTGGGGGAGATCCATTATATTTAGATAATAGAGAAAATTTGAGTTCTTTAATGATGGAGATTAAAGAAAAATTTCCAGATAAAAATATTTGGTGTTATACTGGATATACTTGGGAAGAATTAATGAAGCAAGTTAAAGACGATAAAAACTTAAAAAATATTTTAGAATGTGTTGATGTTTTACTTGAGGGTAGATTTGTACTTGGACTTGCTTTAGAGAAACTTCATTATGTAGGAAGTAGTAATCAGAGAATAATTGATGTTAAAAAAAGTCTTGATAATAATAAAATTAATTTGTATATTGATAATAGTAATATTTTAAAAGGAGAAGTTTAATGAAAAGACGTGGATTTGAAATTGTTAAAGGATATGAAGATAAAGGGATAAATTTGCCAGTTAGAAAGACTGCACATTCAGCTGGCTATGATGTAGAAGCAGCAGAGGATGTTATTATTCCGATGTATAAACCTGGTATTAAACCAACGCTTATTCCAACAGGTTTAAAGGGCTATTGTATGGATGATGAGTGCTTCTTATTACTTAATAGAAGTTCTGGCCCTAAAAAAGGATTTTTAATGGCAAATAGTGTAGGATTAATTGATTCTGATTATTATGGTAATCCAGATAATGATGGGCATTTTTACTTTGCGTATTTTAACTGTAGTGACCATGATATTGAGGTTAAAAAAGGTGACGTTATTGGGCAGGTTGTTTTTACTAAATTTTTAACTGTAGATAACGATGAAGCTACTGGTACTAGAAA
>CAVIRY010000001.1:0-5679 GCA_963645255.1 bacterium | reverse complement strand
TTAGCATTTCTATCACCATTTTCCTTATATATCAATTATACCAAAACAAAAAGACCACTGATATAGTTTACGCTTAATTTTGTAAACTTTTTCAGCAGTCTCGTTTTTATCAGTTTTTCTTTTTTTAAAATTATATATTAATCTAGTGAATTTGAAGTTTCATTGGAGTAAAGTGTTTGATATACTTTTGATTTTTTTAGCAGTTCTTCATGAGTACCAAATGATTCTAGTTTACCTTTATCAATTATATTTATGACATCTGCATCTACAATTGTTGATAATCTATGGGCTACAATAATTACTGTATGATCTTTTACCAAGTTATCTATAGTTTTCTTTATATAGTCTTGAGATTCATTATCTAAAGCGGATGTTGCTTCATCAAATAAAATTATTTTAGTGTTTAACATAAGTGTTCTTGCTATTGCTAAACGTTGTTTTTGTCCACCTGATAAGTTAATTCCACCCTCTCCTATTACGGTGTCATATTTCTTTGGTAAAGACATTATATAATCATCAATATAAGCTCTTTTGCAGTATTCTCTTACTTCATTTAATGTTACATCTTTCTTTACTAGTTTGAAGTTATCAATTATTGATAAGTTAAATAAAAATGGTTGCTGTCTTATAATTGAAATATTATTTCTTAAAGATTCTTCTGTTAAGTCTTTTATATTTACACCATCTATTAATATTTCTCCTTTATTAGTATCAAAGTATCTTAATAATAAATTGAAAATAGTTGATTTACCATTACCTGATTTTCCTACTACAGCTATCTTTTTATTTGGTAATACTTTTAAGTTTAGACCAGTTAATGTATAGTCCTCTTCTTCAGAATATTTAAATTTTACATTTTTAAATTCGATTACTCCTTTGTTGTTAACTAATGCTTTGTCGCCAAACTTCTCATCTTCGTACAATTTATTATCGATTATTTCCCTTATACGTTTTAGAGAAACTGTTACTTTATTGTAGCTAACACCAAATTCTGAAATACTTTCAACAACTTCATCAATACGCCAGATATACATTTCTAACATAATAAATGTAGCGTATGTTATCTTACCTTGTATAAAATAGCATCCAGCAGTAAATAGGATTATTAATTGTAGTATGAAGTAGCTTAAATTATTTAAACTGTAATACCAAGCCTCATAGTTTTTAATTTTTTTAGTACTTGCAAATAAACCAGATAATTGATTTTTAATATTTTCTTCAATATTTTTCTTTATACCTAAAGATTTTATTTCTCTGATACCTGTAATGTTTTCGGTTGCGACTTTAACGTACGCATCAGACTGTTTTTTTATTTCTTCTTGAGTCTTTTTAATTCTAGGGAAATACTTAGTTGAAATATAGCCCATAATAACTCCAAAAACTATTACTTCTATACCTATAACAAAAGATATAGAGAATGCTAAAAATAAGATAATTACAACAGCTAAACTTTTACAAGTTAGCTTTATTAGTTTCGCTAAAAGTTCCATTACTCTATCTGGATCGTTATATAGTCTATTTATAAACTCGCCAACTCCTATATCCTCAAAAGCTTTTGCTGGTAATGAATCAATTTTTTTGTATAAATCCATACTAACATTTTGAATAAATTTTATTTCTAAATAATTATATAACTTATTAGTCGGTACTTGTAATATAGAAAATACTAATATGTAGATACCTTCCCAAAAAATTAAGTATTTAGCAAAATTATAAACGTCCTTTAAAATAAGAAACTCTAAAGCTTTTCCCCAGAAATAGGCAGCAAATAATACTGGTAAATAGGTACATAGTACTAGGAATACATAAATAATTAATTTAATTTTATCTTCTTTTAAATATCGCCATAATATTTTAAAATTACTTGCTTTTTTCATTATATCCATCCTTTCTTGCATAATAAAAGAGACCTAATGGCCTCTTGATTTTTATATATTAAAAACAAGTGAGAATACATTTATTCCCAAATCGGCCATTATTATTTCTAACTCTTTTCATTTTTTTTGTTAATTTTATAATCATATTCTCACTCCTCTCTCTTCAAATTCATCTTCATACTATCATATTATTTTGCCGCTGTCAACCTTTTTTTGATAACAAAAAAGTATATATTTCTATATACTTTTAACGATTATTCCATCTTGATGGGAATGTAACATATTTTGTTGGATTAATTGTACTTTTTTGATATGTTTTCCAAGTACAACCTCCACCATAGTTCCAGTCACATGTTGTTAACTCTAAATGTAAATGTGGTCCAGTTGAGCATCCTGTTGTTCCCATGTAGCCAATGATAGTAAATGGGGTTACTATTTGTCCTTCTGATATAGAGCCAAAGCTTCTTAAGTGTGCGTATGTAGAGTATACATATTTTCCACCTATATTATGTCTTATTTTAACAACAAGTGCTCTACCATTACATCCATAACTACAGTTGTCTGAACTACAATTATCATAATAAATTTTAAATACTGTACCTGTTGCGATAGGATAAACCGCAATTGCTTTATCGGAACTAGAAAGGTCTATTCCTAAATGGCCGCCATAGCCATAGTATCCTTGTGTTATATATCCATATTCCATTGGTCTATAAAAACCATTTGCACTAGGAGTTGAAGAACCTCCTGAAGCTTGTTGAATTCTATATTGACAAGCTTGTATATCTTCAGTTGAGCCGCAACCTAATTTTTTATAATATGTTACGTTGGCTTGAGCGGCTTTAATTTGTTCTTCTATAGTTGGCATTGTTTCTCTTATAGCCATAGAATCAGCTAAGATTTTAGATCTTTCATTTTCTAGTTCGTCTTTTAAGGAATTCAATTCTTTTTTCTTTGCATCTAATTCCTTTTGTTGAGCCTTATTTTTTTCAATTAATTCTTCTAATTCTTTAATTAAATTATCATTGTATTCAGTTAATTGTTCTACAACTGATAGTCTATAAATCATGTCTGTAATATCAGTTGCTCCAAAAGCATATTCTAAGTAAGCATTATCACCATTTGATATTTGATAATATTCTATTATTTTTTTACTTTCTTCGCCTTTTTCTTTTATTTCTTCATTGCTTTTTTCTATTTCTTCTTGTAAAGTATTAATTTCTTCTTCAGCTGCTGATATTTGCTTTTCAATACTAGATATTTTACTCCTTATTTCAGCAATTTCAGCATCATTTTTGGCTAAATTATCTTTCTTATCCTGAAGTTCTTTAGTATACTTAGCAACTTCTTCTTCAAATTGCTTTATTGTTTTGGCACTTGTATTAATTGGTAGTGCTACAAATGTCATTAAAAGAGCAATTATTATTGTTACTGATATTATTTTTGTCTTTTTCATTATATCTTTAAATATTTCTTAACAGCACTCGCACTACCGATCATACCTACTAAGATTCCTATTATTATTACCATTAGGGAAGTTGTGTATATAAATGGTTCAGGTTTTATTAAGACTATTAATTGTGAAAATAAGTAGCCATCAAAGTGTTTATAAAAAGCCATGTAACCGTATGTAGTAAATATTACTGGTACTATAGAACCTAATACACCAAGTATCATACCTTCAATTATAAATGGAGTTTTAATGGTAAAGTTACTTGCTCCTACTAATCGCATTATACCAATTTCTCTTTTTCTAGCTGATATTGTTAACTTTATGGTATTAACAATTAAGAATATGGTAACTAGTATTAGGGCAATTACTACACCGTATGTAACATTTTTTATTGAGGCAAAAGCAGATACAAGTTTTTCTACCATTCCTTCTCCATAGCGTACAACTGATACTGATTCAATTTTCTTAATTCTATCGGCAGTTACTTTTATTTTTTCTATTTCTTTTACTTTTACTTGATAAGTATCTTTTAAAGGGCTTTCTCCTTCTTCGTAGCCATCTAATACTTTAGCAAATACTTCTGATTCTTCTCTCATTTGTTCTTTTACTTCATCTTTTGAAATAAAGGTAATCTTTTCAACATTGGCTATTTTATCTAATTCAGTCTTTACATTCTTTATGTCACTCGCATCAGCATCTCTATCTAGGAAGACAACTATTGTTAGATCTTTTTCTATTTCATCTGTAAAATTATTAATATTTAAAGAGGCCATTATAGCGATTGCTACTATAATTAGGGTTATTGTAATACAAGAAATGGAAGCTAGTGATAAACTAAAATTTCTAATTACACTTTTGAAGGCATCTCTAAAACTTCTACCTAACATTCTAAATAGCTTCATTATCATAGACTCCTTTCTCTTTAAAGTTAACTAGATGTCCATCTTTTAATATTAAAACTTGTTTTTTCATTCTATTGACGATGTCTTTATCATGTGTTGCCATTATAATTGTTGTTCCTCTTGACTTGTTGATGTCATCTAATACTTTCATTATTTCCATACTTTTTTCTGGATCAAGGTTTCCAGTAGGTTCATCGCATAGTAATAGTTTGGGATTATTTACTATGGCTCTTGCGATTGCAACACGCTGTTGCTCACCACCGGATAATTGGTCTGGGTAATTATGTATTTTATTTTTTAAACCTACATCTTCTAAAGCTTTTAGTACTTTTACTCTTATTTCATCTTTTCTAGCACCTATTACTTCTAGGGCAAAAGCAACATTTTCATATACTGTTAGTTTAGGAAGAAGTCGATAGTCTTGGAAAACTATTCCTAACTTTCTTCTTAGCTTGTATACTTTTTTATTTCTTAGCTTAGCAACATCTAGACCACCAACAATAATTTGTCCTTTTGTTGGCTTTTCTTCGCGGTATAGCATCTTTATTAAAGTGCTTTTTCCAGAACCCGAACCACCGATGACGAAGACAAATGAGCCTTTTTCTATTGCTAAATTTAAATCATAAATGGCAGTAACACCATTTTTATATTTCTTTTCAACGTGTTTAATTCTGATTAAATCCATATTATCAACCATCCTAACTTCTTCAGTATAACATATTTTTAATAAGAAAAAAAGAGAGGAGAAAACCTTTCTTTTCTATTTACATTATTTACCACCAACAACTTCGTATGAATCTGTTACTACGAAGAATGCTTCTTTATCAATTAACTTTATACCTTCTGTAACGCGATAATATTCACTACTTGGCACTACCGTTAAAACTACTTTACTCTTTTTATTTAAGAATCCACCTTTTACATCAAATACTGTTACACTGTGTCCTAGTGTTCTAATGATATAATCTTTAATTTGGTCTTCTTCCGATGTAATTATATAAAAAGCTTTATTATTTGATATTCCAAGGAGTACCTTATTGATGATTATACTATTTAAGTAGATTAAGATAATAGCATACATTACATTAGTAGAACCAAAGAATATGCCTCCTATTAAGACTACTGCTATATTCATAAAAGCACTAGTTTTTGCTATTGGTATCTTACAATACTTCTCTAGTATTTGACTTATTACTGGTAAGCCTCCATTATTGTAGCCGGTTTTATACATAATGCCATTGGCTATTCCATTTAGGACACCTGCAAAAAGAGCTATTACAAACATATCACTATAATCCAGTTGGATAATATCAGTTAATGGCTCTGTTATTTTTACAAAAAATGGATAAAGGAAACTAGCTAATATTGTTACAGCTGTTACTTCTGGTCCTAAGTACATAAGGCTTAATAAAGCACATATTATTGATACTATTAATATCATTAGTGC